>JAPOIC010000040.1 GCA_029979145.1 Opitutaceae bacterium | reverse complement strand
CCGAGGAGAAGGGCTTCACCGGCTGGACGAACCACGTGTTCGATCGCTTCCGCGACCGCTATATGCGTCTGCTCGGCAGCCTGCTCGAGACCCGCAATGTGGCCTGGTGGGGTGCGATCCTGCTCGGTTTCGTCCTGACGCCATTCTACTGGATCTTCTACCTTAGTGACCGCATGCGCGGCGCGCAGCCGAAATGGGTGCCGGTCATCACCATCTCCGCCTTCCTGCTCACGCTGCTCCTTGCGCCGTTCTTCATGTTCGCCAACCGCGAGCTCGCGCCGAAGGAGGACCAAGGCGTGGTGTTCAGCATCCTCCTGCCGTCGCCCACGTCGACCATCGATCAGAACGTGATTTTCTCCCGGCAAGTGCAGGACATCTTCACGAGCGTCCCGGAATATCAAAACTCGTTCCAGATCACCGGCGCCAATTTCGGCTTCTCGGGCATCATCCTGAAACCGTGGTCTGAGCGCAGCCGCAGCTCCTTGGAAATTGAACAGTCGCTACAAGTGCCTGCGGCCGAGATCGCCGGCCTCAATGTGATCGTGACCACGCCGGATCCCTTGCCCTCGGGCGGCTCCATGCCGATCGAGTTCGTCATCCGCTCGACGGCCGACCACAGCGAAATGATGGAGTTCGCGGAGCGGCTTACACTCTACGCCAACACCGAGGCCAACGCCGGTGGTGGGGCGCCGACTTTCTACTTTGCTGACTCCGACCTGAAGTTTGACCTCCCGCAGGTCGAAATCGAAATCGACAAGGACAAGGTCGCTTCGATGGGCCTGAACCTCAGCGACGTGGCCCGCGACCTCGGTTCGATGCTGGGCGGCGGCTACGTTAATCGTTTCATCAACGACGGCCGCAGCTACCGCGTTATCTCGCAGGTCGAGCGCGGCGAGCGCCTTAATGCCGAACAGCTGCTCGACTACCACGTGCGAGGCCCGAACGGTCAGCTTATCCCGCTGTCGACCATCGCCACGCTGAATGAGACGGTGCAGCCCCGCACGCTCAACCGCTTCCAGCAGCTCAACTCCGTCAAAATCTCGGGCGTCGGTCCGAGCATCGACGCCGCGCTCAAGAAGCTCGAGGCCAAGGCTGCCGAGATCCTGCCGCCGGGCTACTTCGTCGACTACGGCGGCCAGTCCCGCCAGCTGCGCAACGAGGGTGACAAGCTTCTGCCGGCCCTCGGCCTGGCGCTCCTGCTGATCTTCCTCGTGCTCGCGGCGCAGTTTAACAGCTTCCGCGATCCGTTCATCATTCTGCTTGGTTCCGTGCCGCTCGCCTTCGTGGGCGCCATGCTTCCTATCTTCCTCTGGAAGACCTCGCTTAACATCTATTCGCAGATCGGCCTCATCACGCTCGTCGGCCTGATTGCCAAGAACGGCATTCTGGTGGTCGAGTTCGCCAACTCCCTCCAGGAGCAGGGCGTCGCCAAGCTCGAGGCCATCCGCCGCGCCGCCGCGACTCGTCTGCGGCCGGTGTTGATGACCTCCGCCGCCACGGTGTTTGGTCACATGATGCTGATTTTCGTGACTGGTCCCGGCGCCGCCGCCCGTAACAGCATCGGCTTCGTCCTCGTGATTGGCATGGCCATCGGCTCGCTCTTTACTCTGTTCGCCGTTCCCGCCTTCTACGTCCTCCTGGCGCGCGATCACTCGCTTGACGCCAAGGTTGACGAAGCGGAACCGGTTCCTGCCAACTGAACCTTATTGTAAGTCCCATGAATCCGACCCGTTCCCTCAAGTTACTTGGCGTTTTACTCGGCCTCGCCGCGTTGGCCGCGGCCCAGACCGTCCCGTTCCAACGCGACGGCCAGCCCGATCCTGATTACGCCGTCCCGTCTGAGCTCAGCCTGCATTACGCGCTGCTCTTCGCGCTCGATAACAACCACGCTATTCGCCAGGCGCGTGAGCGCATCCGCGAGCAGGACGGCGTGGTCGTCGAGGTTCGCGCCGCTCAGATCCCGAACGTCTCCGTGTCCGGCAGCGTGTCTGCCAACGACAAGGAGGTTTCCTCCTACGTCCCGGCGCAGGACGACAGCTGGGGCATCGCCGTGCAGGCGACGCAGGTGATCTACGCCGGCGGTGGCGTCCGCGCTGCGGTCCGCAGCGCCTCGCTCGCCAAGGCCGCCGCGGAGCTCGAACTCCAAGGGGTGATCAACGAGCAGCTGCTCGCCGTCCGCACGCGCTTCTACAGCGTCTTGCTGGCGCAGCAGCAGGTGACGGTGCAGGAGGAAAACATCAAGCTCCTTGAGCAGCAGCTGAAGGACGCCCAGAATCGGTTTGAGGCCGGTTCGATTTCGAATTTCGAAGTGTTGCGTGCCCAGGTGGCCCTGGCCAACGGGCAGCCCGACCTCATCACCGCGCGCAACAACTACCGGCTCGGCATCGAGGAGCTCCGCCAAGTGCTGGGCTTCACCAATGCCTCCGCTGATAACGCCACCAAGCTGCCGGACTTCGTCGGCGACCTGACCGTGGGCGGCTACGACGCGATTGACCTGCGCGACGCGCTCATCAGCGCCCGGGAAAATCGCCCCGAGTTGCAGCGCCTCGCCAAGCTCGAGGCCGCCGGCGAGGAACTGGTGGTCGCAAATCGCTCGGGTTCGCGCCCGCAGGTCGCCGCTTTCGGACGCTATGACTGGGTTCGCGGCGGACCGGGCTCGGGCTGGTCGGACCGCCGCGACGGCTGGACCGCCGGCCTGCAGGCGGAGTGGAACATCTTTGATGGTCGCGCCACTGCGGGCCGCGTCATTCAGGCCAAATCCCGGCTGATGCAGACCAAGCTCGCGCAGGAGGAGGCCGTGCTCGCGATCGACGTCGAGGTGCGCCGTGCGCACTCCTCGCTCACCGAGGCTTGGGAGCTCGTCGAGGCTTCCGGCAAGGTGGTGGAGCAGGCCGACGAGGCCCTGCGCCTCGCCAAGGTCCGATATGGTGCGGGCACGGCGACCCAGCTCGACGTCCTGACCAGCCAGGTTGAACTGACTCGCGCCCGGCTTAACCAATTGCAGGCGTTCTATCGCTACCACATCGCGCTCGCGTCCCTGCGCAAGGCGATGGGGCAGGCTGATTCCTATATCACCAGCTGAGCGGGCCGGAGACCGGGTCATAAATCTATAACATCGCAACTCCCCCGGGAAAGCGGTGTCCTTGGCCGAGCCCATGAAAGCCCCGTGGAAAAAGGTCCTGCTTGGTGTCGTAGGCCTTGTGCTGGTCGGCGTTTTGCTGCTCCTGACCGCGCCGGTGCAGACTTGGATCGCGCGCCGGCTGCTGGCGGCCAATCCGGAATATCAAGCCGAGGTGGCCAGTGTGCGGGTGGGCTTGCGCAGCGTCGCGGTTAACGAGGCCAAGGCCGCGTTTGACGGCGCGACCTTGGTGTTGCCCCGTCTTGAAGCGGATTTGTCCGTGATGACCGCGGCGACGAGCCGTAAAGTGGAAATCTCCCGGTTCGTCGCCCGTGGGTGGACGCTGGACCTGAGCGGCTACGCTCCAGCCCGAAATCTGGCGCTGGGCTTTCCGCGCGGCCCGGAATTCTCACTCGTGCCCGCGGCATTTGCGGCGGCGGACGCGCCGCCGGTGGAAGCGCTCTTCCAAGGTATATTCGCCCAGCTCCAACTGCCGGTGGATTTCAGTCTCGATGGCACGGTTTTGGAGGGAACGTTGATCTTGCCCGGGCCAGTCGGGGAACCCCCGGTGGCGGTCAAGGTGAACGTGGTGGGCGGTGGGCTCAAGGCCGGCGGCGAAGGCCAGTTCGTGATTGATGCGCGCGCCGACTTTGCGGTCGATTCGGCGCCGGTTTCGCTCCTCGCTTTCGACGGCAACCTGGCTGCGGTGATGGATTCGCCGCGCACGTTTGCCAAGTTGGGCCTCAACCTAAACGCCCAAGCCTCGGGTCGGATGTTTCCTCAGGGAGTGCAACTCAGCGCCGAAGTCGCCGCGGCGCGGATCAGTGGTGGCGAGAATTACACGATTACACTGCAGTCGGTGGGCAAACGCCTGCTCGATGTGCAGGCCAACTTTCCCGAGAACAGCCCGCGCTTGGGCGGCGTGTGGCGATTGGATATGCGCGACACCGACGTCGCTCCCTTTGTGCTCGGTCGGCCGTTGCCGGCCTTTGAGGCCGTCGGCGCCGGCATGTTTGAGACGGACGCGGCGCTCGCCGAGGTCCATGCCGCCGGTCGCTTGAAGTCTACCGTGCAGCGGCTGGAAGCCGTGATCCCGGGCTGGGTTGATCTCGGCACCCTCACGATCTACAGTGAGTTCGACATCACGCAGCGCGACCAGCAGACGCGGGTGGAAAAATTGACCTTCGATGTCGCGCGACCGGAACCGGTGTTAAACTTGCGGGCACTGCAGCCTTTCGAATTCGACACCGGCACCGGCGGACTCAAGGTCGCCGATCCGCTGGCCGAGTTGCTGGCGATCGAGGCTCGTGGCCTGCCAGCGGAGTGGGCGGAGCCGTTTCTTGACGGCATCGACTTGCAGGGTGGGCTGGTCAACGGCCGGCTGGTCGCGGCGGCGCTCGATGGCGGCATGACGCTGCGCACCACGGCTCCGGTGCGGGTGACGGGGTTGAGTGTGGAGCAAGCACACCAGCTCGTGCTCGACCAAGTCGATCTCAGCACCGAGCTCAGTGCCGTCTACAATCCTAAGGGCTGGCAGGCGGCATTGGAGAAGGTTGACTTGTCCAAACGCGGCCAGCGCCTCCTGTCCGCGGCACTGCGGATCGGAGGCCTACACGGCTCCGGGCAGGCGGTGAAGGCAACCGGGAGACTCGAGGCGCTGCTCGTGCCGCTGGGGCACCAGCCGTTGGCGGCGGGTTTGCTCGCGTTGAACTCGGGCGGCGTGGTGGTGGACTTTTCGGCGACCGCCAGCGCGACCCATGAGCTGCAAGCCAAGCTGTTGTTGAAAAATCTCGCGGTATCGGAGCGGGCCCTGCCAGACGTGGGGGTAACCCTGCGGGCCTCCCGGGATGAGCAGGGTATTTTTCGGTTTAGTGCGCCGGTGGTCATTTCTCATGCGTCACCGCGGCGAGTGTCAGACCTCACGCTCGCCGGCACCGTCGAACTGGCGCCGTCGGGTGGTCGGATCGAGGCGACATTCGGGGGCAATGAAAGCTTTGTGGAGGACCTGCAATTGCTGGCGTTGGCACTGGCATCGGCCCCGGGCGCGGATGACTCGGCCGGATCGGCGGGCAAAGATGACGCTCCGTTTTGGCAGGGATGGACCGGCACCGTATCGTTGGCTCAAAAGCGCCTGCACTATTCTGAGGAGTTTGAACTGCGCGACGTGACCGGCACTGTGCGATTCGAGTCGGGTGCATTACACCTGGACGGTCTTAAGGCAGGGGCGGGGGAAAGCGGGACGCTCAATCTGCAGGGAGCCGTCAAATTCGAGGCCGCCGCTGCTCAACCCTACGATTTGCACGCTGCCATGACGGTAAAGAATTTCGACTCGGCTCCGCTCTTCCGCGCCTTGGATCCGGGCCTGCCGCCGCAGGTGGAGGGGCGTTTCAATCTTGATTCGGCATTGGTGGGCCGCGGACGCAACCCGGTGGAACTGCTCGGCCAGACTCGCGGCGATGCCCGCCTCTCCAGCGCGGGCGGGGTGTTCCGGCTGCTGTCGGCGGATGTGGCGTCAAAAGTTGAGCAGGCGGGCAAGATCGCCGCGGTCGGGGCGTTCATCGGCAACGTCGCGGGGGCGCTGGGCAAGGGCGGGAAGGACGCCACGAGTTTTGCCAGCAAGGCGCAGGCGGTGTCCGAATTTTCCAGGCTGCTGACTGCCATCGCCTACGATCAGCTAACCGTGGAAGTGGTGCGCGATGAACAGCTCAACACCGCGCTCCGCGATTTCTCGCTCATCGCCCCGGAGATGCGTCTGACCGGCGCGGGCACGCTCACCGCGGTGGACGGCCGGGATTTTTTAGAGCAGCCGCTGGAGCTGGGCCTCAAACTCAAGGCCCGCGGCCGCACGGCCAGCGCGCTCAACTTCCTGCATGCGCTCGCGCCGGAGCAGGATGCGTTGGGTTATGCCGAGTGCACGCTCCCGCTGAAGGTGGGCGGCACCCTCTTGCAGCCGGACACCTCTGAACTCCAAGGGGCGTTGCTCAAGCTCGCCGCCGAATCCAGCGCGGCCGGCGACCTGCTCAACCGCCTGCTGGGGAAATAGGCCGCACACGCGGCCTTGTGCCGGTCCCCGCACTTCGCCAAGTTGACCCTGTGATCGCTTCCGTCGCATTCCAGCGGTTCAAGGCCCTGCGCGAGGCCCGGGTCGAGCTGCGACCCTTCAATCTGATCATCGGTCCCAATGGCAGCGGCAAGACGAGCCTGATCCAGGCGTTGCTGCGGCTCCGCACCTTGGCGCGGCTCAATGCCGGACGGAGTGCCGCGCCGCAGCCGGATCGCGAGGACGGACCGGTGATGGAGTTTCGTTTTGCCGCGCCGCACGATGGAGCCGTGGCGCGACTGTCGTGCGTGTCGGATCTCGTCTGCGATCAGATCGAATTCTCGGGCGTAAGCGGGGAGGAGCGGACGGCGCTGGAAGCGGAGATCGGCGGCATCCGCGCCTACCTGTTTGACCACTACGCCATGGCGGCGGGCGGTGCGCCGGAAAAGGGCCTGGAGCTGGCCGCGAATGGCGCGAACCTCGCGGCGGTTCTGGCCAACCTGCAGGCCGGGCATCCAGCGGAGTTTGCCCGGCTCCAAACGGAACTGGTGCGGATCATGCCGGAATTCGCGGCGATCGACTTTTATCGCCCCACCGCCAGCCACGTCCAGCTCGCGCTGCGGCTGCAAGATGAGGACGCGCCGGTCACCGCCGAGAATCTTTCGCAGGGCACGCTCTACGTCTTGGGCATGATGTTTCTCGCCTTTCACCCGCGGCCGCCGACGGTGGTGGGCATCGAGGAAATTGATCGCGGTATTCATCCGCGCATGCTGCGCGAGGTGCGCGATCTGCTCTACCGGCTGAGTTATCCCGCTGATTTTCGCGCGTCTCATCCGCCGGTGCAGATCGTGGCGACGACGCATTCGCCCTACCTGCTCGACCTCTTCAAGGATCATCCGGAGGAAATCATCATCTCGCAGAAACACGGCACCTCCGCGCACTTCGAGCGGCTTTCCGATCGGGAGGATTTGCCCGAACTGCTGGCCGAGGGATCACTGGGCGACATCTGGTTCAGCGGCATACTGGGCGGCGTGCCCGAGGAAGAATGAAACTCGCGCTGCTCAGTGAATCGCCGGCGGACGAGGCCGGCGTGCGGGTGCTGGCCGAGGCCGTGCTCGGCGAACGCGTCCAGCGCGTGCAACCGCACCTTCGCGCGCGGGGCTGGCCCAACGTCGCCCAAGTCCTTTCGCCGGTGGTCCGCCACCTGCATTTCCACACCGACGCGGACGGGCTCATCGTGGTCGTCGATGCCGACGACACGGTTGTGCACACGACCGCGCACGAGGCCGACGGGTATTTTCATCCACAGTGCCGGCTTTGCCAATTGCGGGCGGTGTTTCGCCGCGCGACCAAGAAACTTCCGCCTGCGCGTGGACGCAGCCGCGTGCTCCGCTGCATCGGCCTTGCGGTGCCTGCGATCGAGGCGTGGTATCTGTGCGGACGGGATCCCTCGGTGACTGAGGCGGCTTGGGTCGAGGGCCGCGAGCGGGGGCGTCCGCCTTATACTCGCGCCGAGTTGAAGCAGCGGGTTTACGGCACCTCGCGGCCGAGCCTGCAGCACCAGATCGAGTGCGCGATGCGTGAGGTGAAGCGACATCAGGGAGACACGCGCCGGCTGGAGGCCGATTTCCCGGGAGGGTTCGGGGCGTTGGCGATTGACCTCCGCGGCTGGCGTGACGGGTTGCGCGAGGCCCGCCACCCGCGCGCAGAAATCCACCAACCAGGGACCGAATAGCTTTGAAAAAAATCCCGGCGTGGGCGGCATAGATGGCGAGCCATGCCCCTGTCGCTCTTCCCCAAGCGTTCCTATCTGCCGCGCGGTCTGGAGTTCATCGCGGCGACGATTGCCCGGATTCTTTACCGGGTGCGCAGCTTCGACGCGACCCGGGTGCCGGCGACGGGCGGGGCCCTGATCATCTGCAACCACCTGTCCTACGTGGACCCGGTGTTGCTGCAGCTGGCTTGTCCGCGGCCGATCCGGTTCATGGGCTTCAAAGGGCTGCGCGAACATTGGTTCTTCGATCTCGTTTTTCGGTGGAGCGGGGCGATTCCGGTGACGAGTGACAGCCCAATGGAGGGCATGAAACTGGCCCTGAAAGCCCTGCAGGCTGGCGAGGTCGTGGCGGTGTTTCCCGAGGGGCACATTTCACGCACCGGCCAGCTGATGGGGTTGAAGCGGGGTTTTGAGGTCCTGGCCCGCCGGGCCAATGTCCCGGTGATCCCGGCGTTCATCGACGGCATCTGGGGCTCGGTCTTTTCGTTCGCCGGCAACACCTACCTATGGAAATCGCCGCGACTCATGCCGACGCATGTCTTCGTGGCGATCGGCGAGCCGATTGCGCCGGAAAAGGCCGAGCTGGCCCATGTGCGCAAGACCCTGCTGGATCTCGGAGCCGAGGCCTTTGAGCAACGGCCCGTGCTGCGGCGTCACCTTGGCCATGAGTGCGTGCGCTCGCTCGCCAAGCATCCTTGGCACCTGCAGGTCGTGGACCGCACGATGGAGCGCCGCCCGGTCAAGGCGGGCCAGATGCTGGCCGCCGCCGCGGCGCTTTCGCGTTACATCCGCAAAAATGTGCCGGAGCATCGCGTGGGCATCGTGCTGCCACCTGGCGCCGGCGCCTTCATCGCCAACTTGGCCGTGTCTTGCGCGGGCAAGGTGCCGGTGAATCTGAACTTTACCGCGGGCCGCGCGGCACTGGAGGTCAGCATGCGCATCGGCGGCGTGAAGACCATCATCTCCGCAGACGCGATGAAAGCGAAGGTGCCGAACTTCCCCTGGCCTGAGCGCACCTGGGACCTGCGTGAGACGATAGCCAAAATGGGCGGCAAGAAGGCGATCCTACCGTGGCTCGTCGCCGCGTGGGTGCTGCCCAACCAAATAATGCCGTGGTTACTGGGCGTGCCGGCGGTGGGCGACCGCGCCGAGGCCGGTCTGCTCTTCACCAGCGGCAGTTCCGGCGAGCCGAAGGGCGTGGCGCTCTCGCACCGCAACATCCTCGCGAATTGCTCACAGGTTTCGTCGCTTTCCATCCTGCCGAAGAGCGCCTCGCTGCTGGCGTGCCTGCCGGTGTTTCACTCCTTCGGGTTCACGATCACGCTCTGGTATCCGATGGTTCGCGGCTGCCATGTGGTGACCGTGCCGAGTCCGCTCGACACGCGGAAGATCATCGATGCCATCCACGAGGAGTCCGCCACGGTGTTGATCGGCGCGCCGACCTTTGTGCGGCCCATTTTGCGCAAAGCGAAACCGGGCGAGCTGCGTTCGCTGGAGCTGGTGGTGACGGGCGCCGAGAAGCTTCCGGACGATCTCTATCAGGCGTTTCTCGAACAGTTTCACCTGGAGATCATGCAAGGTTACGGCCTCACCGAGACGACGCCGGCCAGCAACATCAACCAGCCGCATCCGCCGGTCACGACGTTCACGGCTGAACCGCAGATTGGCAAAAAGATGGGCTCGGTCGGCCGTCTACTGCCCGGCATGACCGCGCGCATCGTGCATCCGGAAACGGGCGAGGAGGTGCCGGCCGGCGAGCCGGGCATCGTGTGGTTCCGCGGCGCCAACGTCTTCAGCGGCTACCTCGACGACCAGGAGAAGACCCAGGCGGCGTTTCAGGACGGCTGGTTCGTGACCGGCGATCTCGGACGCTTGGACGAGGAAGGCTTTCTCTTCATCGAGGGCCGGCTTTCGCGTTTTTCCAAAATCGGCGGCGAGATGGTGCCGCATGGCACGATCGAGCAACGCGTGGTCGAAGCCTTCGGGTGGGAGAGCCAGGAGGGCTACACGGCCGTCGTCATGGGCGTGCCCGACCCGGCGAAGGGCGAGGCGCTGGTGTTGCTCACGACCCAGGATGTGACGAGCGATCAGGTCCGCGAAAAGCTGCTCGCCGCCGGACTGCCCAGTCTTTGGGTGCCCAAGTTGATCCAGCGCGTAGATGCCATTCCGGTGCTCGGCACGGGTAAACTCGATCTCAAGGCCTGCCGCGAAGCGGCCTTGGAAGCGACCCCGGGCAACTGCTGATTTTCGACCGATGGCCGTGCCGGAGATTTCTGCCCCGATCCTTATTGCGGCTTCGGCGTTCTGCAACGAACCCGGGGTGGACCGCTGGGGTTTTTATCAGTTTCCGGTCTTGGACCGGCTGCACGACGGTCGCATTGCGGTGACCTTTCACATCAATGCCGACAGCGCCCGCGCCTATGGCAAGGGCACGGCGGAGCCCAATCGCGGCATCAGTGCGGACGGGGGCGCGACTTGGACGCTCGCGTTTCCCACCGACCCGGTGGCTGGATTGGCTCTGCCTGATGGCGGTCGTTTGCGGGCCGGCACCGCGGATATTACGCCGAAGCCTGTGTTGGTGTCGGAGTTAAATCTGCCGCCCGACCGAGGGACGGTGTTTGGCACTTACGGGAATCAACCATATGTGACCTATCGCCACCGCGAGTTGCCCCCGTCGCTGCAAGGTGTGCCGGTGGCGCGCTGGGACGAAGCCGAAAGCAAATGGAAACCTGAGCGCGCCCGCTTGGATGACCCGGAGCTCTTGCGCGCTTCGGCGGAAGGCGTCTTTCCCGTGGTTTGGTGGGGCGATGTGAACGTCGCACCGGACGGGTCACTGGTTGGATTGGTTTACCCCTGCCGTTTGGAAGGCGCAGAGTTTGGCCACTGGCACTGCGGGGCTTATCGGTCGACGGATGGCGGTCGCTCGTGGCAGGTGCAGGGACGTATCCTTTACCGTCCGGATCGGGCGGCAGATGCCCATGCCGACCGTCGCGACGGATTTTCCGAACCGGCGAGCGTCGTGCTGCCCGACGGCGAGATGGTGGCCGTGCTGCGCACGACGGACGGCACTGGCACGGGTCCGCTTTACTTGAGTCGATCCCGGGATTTGGGCGGAGCTTGGACGCCGCCGCGGGTGCTCCGCGGTTACGGTGTGTTGCCGCGGCTGTTGCGCTTGGACAACGGCGTGCTGGTGCTGAGTTCGGGCCGGCCGGGCGCGGACCTCAGCTTCTCCTTTGATGGCCGGGGCGAAATCTGGACCGAGCCAAGGTCATTGGTGCCGGTCACGTCGGAGGACACCCAGTTTGATTCCTGTGGCTACACCTCGCTGCTCGCTTTGGACGCGGACACCTTTCTCGTCGCCTACTCATGGTTCCGGCAGCCCGCCGGCGATGGGCAGACTCGGAAGGCGATTTTTGCGCGCCAAATCCGGGTCCGCCGCTAGCTGGCTGCGGCGATATTGACGGCCGCAGGATTCCTTGGGAGAGACCACTTATGCTCAACCCCGCCGCGCCCCAACCTCTCAGCGAACAGCAGGTCACATTTTTCCGAACCTTCGGTTTCCTGGCCTTCCCAGGGCTGCTCAAGGATCGGATCGACGACGTGATCAAGGAGTTTACGGCAATCTTTCAGAAGCGGGGCGGCGGGCACGACGGGCGACCGCACGACGGTCGCAAGCGCTCCTGCATCGTCCCGTTCCTCGACCAGAGTGCGAACCTATGCACGCTGCTCGACGACCCGCGGATTGCCGGCATCGCGGAGTCGCTGCTCGGGGAAGATTTCAACTACATGCCGAGCGACGGAAATTATTATTCTGGCGACACCGGCTGGCATTCCGACGGGTGGCACCGCGACATCACGCACATCAAGATCGCGTTCTATCTCGACCCGCTGACGCGCGACACCGGCTGTCT
>JAPOIC010000096.1 GCA_029979145.1 Opitutaceae bacterium | reverse complement strand
GGTCGATGAAGCTGTTGATCTTGCCGTCGGAGTCGCAGGTAATGTCGACAAGGATGGCGTTGACCGACGGTTTCTCGTCGAGGCGGTGCAGCGGCGCGACAGGGAAAAGCTGCTTTAAGGCCCAGTGATCGAGGAGTGACTGGAAGACGGAGAAATTGCAGACGTATTGGTCGGCGAGGAGCTTGTTGAGGTCGTGGAGTTCCTCCGGGGTGTAGCCGGTCTTGTTGGTCTCCTTGGCGATCTGCTCGCAGACCTGCCAGAAAAGCGACTCGGCGGCGGCGCGGTTCTCGAGGTCGAGGTAGCCGAGGTTGAATAGCGAGAAGGCTTCCTCCTTCTTTTGCACGGCGTCGTGGAAGCGCTCGAGGCGGCCAAGCTTGGAGCGGTTGCGCAGGGTGGCCTCGAGGTCGCGCACGATCTTGTGCTTGGTCTTGGGCTCGTGCTGCTTGCCGAGGGACTCGCGCTTGTTGATGCGCTCGAAGACCTCGACGACGAGGAGGGAGTGGGGGGCCACGACGGCGCGGCCGGACTCGCTGACGATGTCGGGCACGGGGACGCCGGAGCCGGTGCAAATCTCGCGGATGTTGAACACCACGTCGCGGGCGTATTCCGCCATGGTGTAGTTCATCGACGACTCAAAATTGGTGCGGGAGCCATCGTAATCGATGCCTAGGCCGCCGCCGACGTCGAGGAAGCCCATCGGGAAACCCATCTTGTGCAGCTGGCAGTAGAAGCGGGAGGCCTCGATGACGGCGTTCTTGATCGTGATGATGTTCGGCACCTGTGAGCCGATGTGGAAATGCACGAGGCGCAGGCAGGTCTGAAGCTTGGCGGCCTTGAGTTTTTCGCAGGCGAAGAGGATCTCGGCGGTGTTGAGGCCGAACTTGGCGTTGTCGCCGGTGGACGTGGCCCACTTGCCCTCGCCGCGGGTCTGGAGCTTGGCGCGGAGGCCGATGAGCGGCTCGACGCCGGTCTCCTCGGCGACGCGGATGATGTCATCGAGCTCGGCCAGTTGCTCGACCACGATGATGATCTGTTTGCCGAGCTTGCGGCCGAGCAGGGTGAGGCGGATGTAGTCGAGGTCCTTGTAGCCGTTGCAAATGATGAGCCGGTCGTTGCCCTCGTGCATCGCGAGCGCAATCATGAGCTCGGGCTTGGAGCCGGCCTCGAGGCCGTAGTTGAACTCGCGGCCGGCCTCGACGATCTCGTCGACGACTTCGCGCAGCTGGTTGACCTTGATGGGGAACACGCCGCGATACTCGCCCTTGTAGCCCTCTTCCTGAATGGCCTTGAGGAAGAGATTGTTCAGCTGGGTGACGCGATGGCGGAGCAGGTCCTGGAAGCGGATGACCATCGGCGCCTTGAGACCCATGTCGACGGCCTCCTGCACGACGTCGAGGATGCGGATGTTGCGATCGTCGCCGAGCGGCTGGACCGTGGTAAAGCCCTCGGGATCAACGGCGAAATGGCCGTGGCCCCAGCGCTTGAAGCCGTAGAGCTCCTCAGACTTGGCGGCGGACCAATTGGAAGTGGATTTGCTTTTCAAGGGCGGTGATGGACGGGGAGTTATGGGCTTGCTTTCGACAGAGCGGAAACCGTTAGATGCATGTTTTCTTTTTTCAAAACCACCAACACGCAATGCCGAAAATGTCACCTTTGTCCGACGCCCTGACCTTCTTTGCCCAAGCCGCCCCCCAGCCGAGCGCCGGTGGCCTCCTCGGAGGCATGCTGCCGATCGTCCTCCTCTTCCTGGCGATGTATTTCCTAATGATCGCCCCGCAGCGCAAGAAGCAGAAGGAGCACGACAAGATGCTGAAGGCGCTGGTTTCGGGTGACGAAGTGGTGACGAGCGGCGGAATTTTCGGCCAAATCACCAACGTGAAGGACGACCGTTTCGTGATCCGGGTCGCCGAAGGCACCAAGATCGAGGTCGGCAAGGGCTACATCAGCAACGTCGTGCGCAAGGCCGGCGAAGAGAAGAAATAAGGCGCCGCGCGCGTTGTCTGCGGCCGACCCCGGGCCGTTCCGTTTCCCCCTTTAACAACCAACAACCATGCTTAAACGCAACCTCTGGAAGCTGATCCTCAGCGCCCTCATCATGGGCTGGGCGGTGGCTTCCCTTCTGCCCCTGAAAGACCAGGACTTCGGCGACTACATCAAGTCCCAAGCCACGGCTAACCAGGTCGAGTTCACCCGCCTCGTCGATGAAGCCAACGCCTTGGCCGCCGCCGGCCGGGCCCAGAGCACCTTCGTGGCGCTCAAGCAAATCGGCAAGGAGCGAAAGATCGACCTCGCCCAGTATTTCCCGAACATCCGGTTTGAATCGTCGCTCCGCAACATCGAGCGCAAGAATGACATTCTCCTGACCGAGATGCTCAAGCGTTCGCACAGCGCGCTGCAGTTCGGCCTCGACCTGCGCGGCGGCGTGGCCTTCACCCTCGAGGTGGACGAAACTGCCGCCAAGGACGAGAGCCTTCAGGAGCGCGAGGACAAGTTGGCGAAGGCCGTCGAGATCATCGACCAGCGCATCAATGCGTTCGGCGTGGCCGAACCCGTCATCCGCCCAATCGGCCAGAACCGCATCGAGGTCCAGCTGCCCGGCGTGAGCACGAAGGACAACCCCGAGGTGGTCGATACCGTCAAAAAGCCGGCCCGGCTCGACTTCCGCCTCGTGCACCCGTCGATCACGCCGCAGATGACCGACAGTGCGCCCCCGGGCTACGAGCCCATGACGCTCGAGCAGGAAGGCAATCGCGGCGAGACCGTGATGGAGGAACTTTACGTCAAGCGCATCCCAGAGATGACCGGTGAGGCGATTGAGAACTCGTTTGCTCGCCCTGACATGTATGGCAAGCCGGAGGTCATCCTTCAATTCACCAATGACGGCAAAAAGCGCTTTGCCGAGGTGACCCGCGAGATCGCCGACATGGGCCGCCAGAACGGCGTGCCCGCCCGTCTGGCCATCGTGCTCGACGGCAAGCTCTACTCCGCGCCGACCGTCCGCGAGGAGATCGACAGCGACAGCGCCCAGATCACCGGCAGCTTCAGCGACCGTGAGGCACTCAATCTTGCCAACGTCCTCAACAACCCCCTCGACCTGCCCCTGATCGTC
The DNA here is from genome assembly GCA_029979145.1 of Opitutaceae bacterium. GTDB lineage: Bacteria > Verrucomicrobiota > Verrucomicrobiia > Opitutales > Opitutaceae > Cephaloticoccus. The sequence goes on along the minus strand of JAPOIC010000096.1, from coordinate 4,249 downwards.
AAGGAGCAGTATGAAGTCAGCCCGAGCCTTGCGGCTGATGCTATTTCGAGCGGTGTAAAAGCCTCGCTCATCGGCACCGTCCTCGTGGCGGCGTTTATGATCACCTATTATACGGTCGGCGGCCTGATCGCAGTGGCCACGCTGGCGGTCAATCTCCTGATCATCCTTGGCTTCATGGCCGGCATTGGCGCCACGATGACGCTGCCCGGCATTGCCGGTATCGTCCTGACCGTCGGCATGGCGGTAGACGCCAACATTCTGATCTTCGAGCGCATGCGCGAGGAGCTTAATCTCGGCAAGGGCCTGCGCGCCGCCGTGAGTGCCGGTTACGACAAGGCCTTCACGACGATCGTCGACGCCCACCTGACTCAGCTGGCGATCTGCGCCGTCATGATCGGTCTTGGCACCGGCCCCATCAAGGGCTTCGGCGTCACCCTCGCGATCGGTGTGTTTTCCACGATGTTCTCCGTGCTTATCACCGGCCACTTCCTGACCGACTGGCTCGTGGAGCGCGATCTGGTGAAGAAGATCCCGATGATGTCCTTCATCAAGTCGCTCAACGTCGACTTCCTGAAGTATGCCCGCCCGGCCTTCATCGCTTCCTGGCTGATTGTGTTGATCGGCGTCGGCGTCGTCTTCTCGAAGGGTGACAAGATTTACGGCATCGACTTCGCGGGTGGCGACCGGATCACGGTCGACTTCAAGGAGCGCGTAAGCGCCGCCCAGATCCGCGAGGTGGCGCGTGTGGCCAACCTCGGCGAGGTCAACCCCGTCTACACCAGCGACCTGGCCACCGGCCACGAGACCCTGCGCCTCGAGACCGAGTATGACCGCTCGGCCGCAGCCCTGTCCGCCTTGCAGCAGGCCTACCCGAACGCCGGCCTTGAGAAGATCGGCGAGAGCCGCCTTGGACCTTCGATCGGCGCGGAAATCCAGTGGAACGCCCTGCAGTCGCTGCTCTGGTCCATGGTGATCGTGCTCGCCTACATCGCCTTCCGCTTCGAGTTCGGCTTCGGCATCGGCGCGGTCGTGGCCTCCGTGCACGACATCCTGATGACGATCGGCATCTTCGTGCTCTTCGGCAACCAGTTCTCGGCGCCGATGGTCGCGGCCATCCTCTGTATCGCCGGCTACTCGATCAACGACACCATCGTCGTGTTCGACCGCATCCGGGAAGAGCTGAAGCTCAACCCGAACACCAAGCTGCGCGACATCATCAACCTCGCCATCTCCCGCGTGTTCGCCCGCTCCCTGATGACCAGCTTGACCACGCTGCTCGCGGCGGCCTCGCTCTTCGTCTTTGGCACGGGCGTCCTCAAGGACCTTTCGTTCACCTTCATCGTCGGCATCCTGACCGGCACGTTCTCCTCGATCTTCATCGCCGCCCCGGTGTTCTACTGGTGGCACAAGGGCGACCGGAAGCACGTGGAGGCGCATGCCGACGTCGCGCCGAAATACGAGTGGACGGGCTCCAGCAAGGCATCTGAGTAATTCCGGCGGACTCCCAGATGCGCTGGACCTACACGCCGCCCCCGGCTGCTGAGGTCGAGGCGCTAAGCTCGGTCGCGAAGGTCAGTCCTGCGCTGGCCGAGCTGCTGCTGCGCCACGATCTCCGCGACCGCGAGGCCACGGAGCGTTTTCTGCAGCCGCCGCTCGCGGCGATCGAGGACCCGTTTCTCGTGCCCAACCTGGAGTCCGCGGCCGCGCGTTTGCGGGCCGCGATCGCGGCCCGTGAGCAGGTGGTGGTGCTAGGCGATTACGATGTCGACGGCGTGAGCAGCACGGCATTGCTGGTGGGCATTTTGCGCCGGTTTGGCCTGCAGCCGCGGTTCGTGGTGCCGCGGCGCGCGGAGGACGGCTACGGGCTGTCTCGTAGCGCGATCGACCGGGCGCTGGAGGAGGGCACGCCCAACCTGTTTGTCGCCCTGGATTGCGGCACCAACTCCCACGAGGAAGTTGGTTTCCTCTTGGGCAAGGGAACCGATGTGATCGTCATCGATCATCACCGCTCGAAAGAAAAGCCCCTAGAGCAAGGTATTTTGGTCAACCCGCACCTGCAGGTCGACGCGGGCGAATTGGGCGAGGAATACCGCAATCTCTGCACCGTGGGCTTGGTTTTCAAACTCGCGCACGGCCTCCTGAAGCTATTGCGCCAGGACGGTAACGTCACCGCCCATGAAATCCGTCTGCGGGACGAACTCGACTTGGTCGCGCTCGGCACGGTGGCGGACTTGGTGCCGTTGTTGGGCGAGAATCGCGTCCTCTCGCGCCACGGCTTGAAGATCCTGGAAGGCACGGCCCGGCCGGGCTTGCGCGCGCTGATGGACGTCGCGGGCGTGCGTCCGGGGCGGGAAGTCACGCCGATCGATATTTCGTTTCGCCTTGGGCCGCGGATCAACGCCAGTGGACGTCTGGCTGATGCGGCGCTTTCGGTGGAGCTGATGTTGAGCACCGACGCACGGTTCAGCGCGGAAACGGCCCGGCAACTGGACGATTTTAACCGGGAGCGTCAGGACATCGAGCGGCAGATCACCGAAGAAGCCGAGCAGATGATCGAGCGGGGGTTCGCCGACGCCCAAGGCATCGTGCTTTACCACGACAATTGGCATCCCGGCGTCGTCGGCATCGTCGCCGGTCGCGTGACCCGCAAATACAACCGTCCCTGTGTGGTGCTGGGCAACGATGGCGGATTGGCCAAGGGATCAGGGCGCAGCCTCAACGGCATCAATCTCGTGGAAGTGCTCGGTGATTGCGCGTCTGACCTCGACAGCTGGGGCGGGCATCCCATGGCCGTCGGTGTGGCCGTGGCCAAGGACCGACTTGATGCTTTTCGCGAGCGCTTCGCCGCCGCGGTGCTCGCGCATGTGGGGCAGGAGATCGCGGAGGCCGAGCTTGAGCTGTCGGCTTGGATCGAAGCCGAGCAGATTACTGAAGAATTGATGGCCGAGCTCGATGCGCTGCATCCCTTCGGGCAGGGCAACCCGGAACCCGTTTTCGGCATCGCCGGCGTCGTGCTGCGGCAGCGGCCGATCGTGTTCAAGGAACAACATTTTCGCTTCGGCTTCACAGATCGCCAAGGTCGCCGTTTGCATGGTGTAGCGTGGAAGATGGCCGATCGCGTTCCGCCGGTGGGCGAGGTGTTGGATGTGGCGGCAAAGCTCACTTGGAACCGCTTCAACGGCAGGAAATTGCTGCAGTTGGAGCTGATCGACTGGCGTCACTCGCGCAGCCGGACCTGAGACCGGACCATTTCGTGCAAATTCGCGCTTGCACTCATCCGCCTCGGTCTGCTTTTTCGCACGTTCCACGCACCCGTAGCTCAATTGGATAGAGCGTCTGACTACGGATCAGAAGGTTTGGGGTTCGACTCCCTACGGGTGCGCCACTTTGGCCGCCGGCATTCCGCCGGCGGCTTTTGTTTGGTCAACCTGCGGGCAGGGCGGCCGCGCGGGCCTTATCCCGGCCGATGAGGACGACGACGTCGCGACGGCGGGTCGCCGGAGAGACGTCGAGACGGGTGACGACTCCGTCCTTCAATTCACACTCGATCACGGTTTGGCCGGGCAGGTGCAGCTTGAAGTCGACGTTCCAGCGCTCATCCGGCCAGGCCGGAAAAAGGTAGATGCGGTCGCCGACGGTCTGGACCAGCATGGACTGAAGGGCGAGGTGCGCGACGCTGCCGTGGTCAAAGTCCGGGATCCAATCGTAGTTGGGGCCCCAGAAGCCCTTGAACCGGATCTGAGGCTGATGGGGACCTTCGCAGTTTTTGTGCGCGAGATAGGCCGCGGTGTCGGCGATGCCGAGATAGGCGGCGTGAACCGCGTCTTGGCGCCAGCCGCCCGTGTCGGGGAAGGTGCGGTGGGTGAAGGCGTTGCGCGCGATCTCCAAATCGGGTAGGCCGATGCCATACAGGTGATACGGGAAAATGGCGTAGAGCTCGGGGTTCTCGGAATTGTGCGGCGTATCGCGCACGACGGCGGCATGGAGCAACATGCGCGCGCCATGACGTTCGCCAATCGGGATGCGGGGCAGGCGGGCGGAAAGCGCGCCCCAGGCGCCGAGGTCCGAGGCATTCAGGGCCGAATCAGGCAAGGCGAGCAGCTGCGGCAGGAGGTAGTGCAATGCCGCGATTTCCGGCATCGGGTTTTCGGTATCCCACCACGTTTCGAGGGATCGCGCCGGCTTGAGCAAGAGCCGCCCGTCGGCGTCGGTGGGGTAATGCAGGGTGTAAAAGCGCAGCACCGCGCGG
>JAPOIC010000072.1 GCA_029979145.1 Opitutaceae bacterium | reverse complement strand
CTTAGCCGGCGAGGATCTTTTCGACGGCGGCGTCCTCGGCGGGGGTGAGCGGGGGGAGTTGGACGCCGGCGTGGATGTCGTCGAGCTGGCTGACTTTGCTGGCGCCGATGAGGACGGTGGTGATCTCGGGGCGGCGGAGCATCCAGAGGGTGGCGAACTGGGCAAGGGTGGCGCCGCGGGCTTGGGCGAGTTCGTTGAGGGCGCGGACCTTTTTCAACACCGCGGGCGTGACGTTTTCGGTCTTGAGGAAGCCACTGGGCTTGGCGGCGCGCGAGTCGGCGGGGATGCCGTCGAGGTAGCGGTTGGTCAGCAGGCCCTGTGCGAGCGGGGAGAAGGGGATGCAGCCGGCGCCGAAGTCGCTGAGCGCGGGCAGGAGTTCGGGCTCCACCCAGCGGTTGAACATGTTGTAGAGCGGCTGGTGAATGAGCAGCGGCACGCCGAGGTCGCGGAGAATCGCGGCGGCATCGCGCGTGCGTGCGGCGTCGTAGTTGGAGATGCCGGCGTAGAGGGCCTTGCCGCTGCGGACGGCGGAGGCGAGTGCGCCCATGGTTTCCTCGAGCGGCGTCTCTGGATCGGGCCGGTGGTGATAAAAAATATCGACGTAGTCCGTGCCCATGCGACGGAGACTTTGCTCCAGCGAGGTGAGCAGGTATTTGCGCGAACCCCAGTCACCGTAGGGGCCGGCCCACATGCCGTAGCCGGCCTTGGTGGAGACGACGAGTTCGTCGCGCAGGGTGGAGAAATCCTGCTTCAGGATCTTGCCGAAGTTTTCCTCGGCCGAGCCGGGGGGCGGGCCGTAGTTGTTGGCGAGGTCGAAGTGCGTTATGCCAAGATCGAACGCGTGGCGCAGCAGCGCGCGCTGGTTCTCCAGCGGATCCACGCCGCCGAAGTTGTGCCAGAGGCCGAGGGAGACGAGCGGCAGCTTGAGGCCGCTGCGGCCGCAGCGATTGTAGGCGATGCGCTGGTAGCGATCGGGGGCGGGGAGGTAAGCCATGACGTCATCACGCACGCTCACCGCGAAAACCTCAACCCGTTCCTGCGTCATTCCGACTGTCCTCGCGTGTGGTGTATGGCGGGGATTCCATTCTCCGCCTTGTTGGAAGACAATGAGCGGAAGGCGGGGGCAGCGACCCCGCCCTACATCTAGGCAATCGCGAAAAACGCGCTCTTTGCTCCATCCAATCCCGTTGCAGTCGACGCGTGGGGCTGCACGCTGGCGGGCATGAAAATGCCCCGAGTCTTGGTCCTGTTGGCGTTGTCGTGTCTGCTGATCATCCCACTGCGCGCGCTGGAGCCGCCGAATCTGTCGGTGGCGAAGGAGGCGGTGATTCGTTATGCGGATACCGGCGATTACGAGCGCGACATTGCGGAGGTGGTGGGTTACGTCCGCGACTGGTTGGAGGCTCGCGTCGCGCGCCAATGGTGCGCCAAACCTGGAGCAGGTGGGGGCCTACGCTTTGCTCAATGCGCGGTTGGCGTGGGAGTTTGCACGCGGCGAGGTGTTCGTGGCGGGGGAGAACCTGCTTGATCGCGACTACCGTTATCGTCCGGGATACACGATGCCCGGAATCGGTGGTTCGGTGGGCGTGAAGGTGAAATTCTGAAGGTGGGCGTGCCGGTCCCACGGCGCGCAGCGGCGGGAGGAATACGAATACTCAATCCGCGCCCCGAGGGACCGGGGCGCCCACCTTTCGGATCGGCGTGAGGCGCGCCCATCAAGGCATATAAAAAGCCACGCGGGTTGCGCGTGGCTTGAAGAAAAGGGAGCGACGGTCGCGCTTACCTCGTCGGCTGCTGGCCTTGGATCTCGTTGAGGCGGCCTTCGATCGCGGTCATCTGGTCGATGAGCTCCTGGGCGACCTTGTCCTTGTCGCGCTTGTCGACGATGTTGAAGTGCGCGACGTCCTTGACGATGTTGGCGGGCAGGGTGAGGAGGCGGGTGATGAGGCCCTGGTCCTTCTGCGAGCTGAGGTAGAGCGCGGTGAGCTCGTGCGAGAGTTTGAGCGCATCCTGCGCGGCGGCCTGCGTGGCCATGAGGTTGTTGTTCAGCTGTTGGTTCTTCGCGAGTTCCGACGTGAGCACGATGCCGACTTGGTCGGTGATGCGCTGGCTGTAGGCTTCGATCGACTCACGCGTCAGGTTGTGGTCGCGGGACATCTCGGCGAGGATCGGGGAAATCTTCTCCGCCATGCGCGAGGAGACCTTGTCGATCTGCTCGTTCTGCATCTGCTCGGCTTCCTCCGGCGTGGAGGGGAGGGGATTGTAGGGCTGCACGCGGCGGGCAATCGCCTCGGCCAGGGCCTCGACCTTTTCTTGGTTCAGCTTGGCGATTTCCTCGTCGGTCATGAACACGTCGGCCTGGCGCTTGGAGATGGCGTCCTTGAGGAGCTGGTCCATGGCGGCGATCTGGCGGCGATTGTCTTCAGAGGCAACCTTGAGGGCGTCATTCTGTTCGCGCAGCGGGGCGAGTTCCTGCTGCTGGCTCGCGGCCATGTTGGCCACGGTTTGGAGGTGCAGCCAATACGCGGCGCCGACGATGATGACGGCGGTCAGCAGAATGGTGGGGAATTGGTCTTTCAGTTTTTGCCACATGGTAGGGATGGGTTGAAGGGGCGGGCAGGTTCGGATGTAGGGAAATGGCCCGGAGATTGCAATGTCGCGCTGAACACGGGGTTTACGGTTGTTTTTCGAATGGGTTGCCGCAGCTTGGCCGGCGTGAGTCTCAATCGCAGCGAGCAGATGATTTTCGACTACCTCCAGGGCAACCCGGATGAGAGACACTTCTGGCAGGACAAGGTTCGCTCGACGGCGAAATCTGAACCGGACGAGCATGAGGCGGCGCGCCGGTTGGAGGCCGATCTCTGGGGCTACTATGTCGAGCGCAGCGGGGTGGTTTCACCCTTCCGCGACGAGGCCGGCCGGGAGGGCCTCCCGCGCACCAGCATGCGGAACCTCGCCGAGCTGCTTTTGCGCCTCTGGACGGAGCCCCGGCCGAAACCCCAGCGCCAGACTCCCGCCGGGTAAAAAAATCAGCCGGAAAACCCTGCCCGGGAGCAGGATGTAATTTTGACAGCTTGAGGGCTTGAAAAAGCCGCGCAAAGGACGACCTTAGCCCTCCCTCCCAGCCGCCCCCGTCACTTGCATTGCCATGCGGTTTACGAGACGGCGGGAGGAAAATCGGGCGGATCGCTTAGGGGTAAGCGATCCGCCTCTCTTTTTGTCCGGACGCTGCGTGACGGCCGCGCAACATTTTTCGGGTTGGGCAACTCTGTGATCGACAAACGCATCAGTTATTCACAGGTTGCCCACACCGATGGAATACCTGCGCGGGGCGCAAGCATCACAATCGCGGCAAAGGGTTTCGGGCAAGGTGAAGACCTTCGTGCTCGACACGAATGTTTTACTCCACGACCCGCAGTGCCTCTTTAAATTCGAGGAAAACAACCTCGCCATCCCGGTGGAGGTTCTGGAGGAGCTCGATTCGATCAAGAACGAGCAATCCACGGAGCGAGGGCGCAACGCCCGGCGGGTGCACCGCCTGCTCCAGGAGCTCCTGCCGGACTCTCGGGCGATGCATGAGGGCGTGAAGCTGGAAAACGGCGGCACGCTTTCGGTCATCATCAATCCTTATCTGATCGAGCCCGGTCGCACCTCGCCGGCCATGCAACGGCTGCAGGCGATTCTGCCCGACCTGAGCAAGAAGGATAACCGCATCATCGCCGCGGCGCTCTTCGTGCAGGAGCAGTTCCCGCCGCCGACCGTGCTCGTGACCAAGGACGTCAACGTGCAGCTGAAGGCGCGCGCCGTCGGCCTCGAGTCCGAGGACTACCTCAACGACAAGGTCCCCGAGGACGTCGACGAGGCGAGCTACCGCGAGATCCCGATCAGTGTGCACGAGCTGCAGCGATTCTGTTCGGAGGGTTCGTTCGAACTCGAAGCCGACGCGGCCCGTCCGCTCTACCTTAACGAATACGTCCTGCTCCGCTCCGCCGAGGGCAAGACGATGCCGGCGCGTTATCATGGCGACGGCGTGGTGCGCCGCCTGCAGCTGCCGGACTTTGTCAAGGCACCCGGCGGCATTCCGATTCGCGCGCGCAACCTTGAGCAGCAGTTCTTCATGGACGCCCTGCTCGACGAGTCCGTGCACCTCGTCACGTGTTTCGGCAAGGCCGGCACCGGCAAGACCATCCTCTCGATCGCTTCGGCTATCGCGCAGATCTACGACGACGAGTGCACCTATGACGGCGTGTCGATCTCCCGTCCCGTGATCGCGCTCGGCAAGGACATCGGCTTTCTCCCCGGCACGCTCGAGGAAAAGATGAAACCGTGGCTGCAGCCTTACTACGACGCGCTTGAGGTGCTGATGCCCTCGAAGCCGCCGAAGGATCCGCAGTTTGCCGCCAAGAAGGTTTCCAAAAAGAAGCATAAGCGGCACGACGAGCAGCTGGCCGCTGCGCTCGCCGGATCACCGGCGCCGGCCGCGACTGGTCCGGGGCCGGCGCCGATCCTCAAACCTTACGAGCGTCTGCTGCGCAGCGGCATCGTCGAAATCGAGGCGCTCGCCTTCATCCGCGGTCGTTCGATTGCACGGCGCTTCTTTATTCTGGATGAGGCCCAGCAGCTCACGCCGCACGAAGTGAAGACCGTGCTCACGCGCATTTCGGAAGGCTCAAAGATCGTCCTGATCGGCGACCCGGCGCAGATCGACAACCCCTACGTCGACTCCCGCAGCAACGGTCTGGTCTACGCCCACAACTGCATGAAGGGCCAGGCCCTCGCCGCCCACGTCAAGCTGACCAAGGGCGAACGCTCAAAGCTCGCCGAGCTCGCCGCGGATCTACTCTGACGGCGTTGGTGTAGGGCGGGGTTTCCATACCCCGCATTTGCCTCGAACCCAATCGTAGGCGGGGTTTGGAAACCCCGCCCTACATTTTTTCAGGCCGCTTTCGGCAGGCTAGGCTTGGCCGCACGGGCGGCGGCCAATTCCATCGCGCCGGCGAACAGGCCGGTGAAGACGAGGTCGCTCACGAGTGAGTTGCGGAAGAAATACAGCGTGGGCGGAAACTCCGGGTGACCCACGGTCATGGCCTGCCACCAACCGGCGAGGGTCGAGGCGTAGGTGACGTCTCCCGCCCACGAGGCGGTGTTGGTCACGAGATAGAACAGCAACGAGCCGCCGAGCGCGCCGGAGAACAGGTTGAGCCAGGTCTTGTGCTTGGCGACGAGGCAGCCGAGCCCGATGGCGGCGGCGAAACAGGCGCTGCGCACGATCACGCCGCCGAGCGTCCATTCATAGCCGAATTGCACGGCGTAGTAGTGATCCAGGTAGAGATCCGACAGCGACAGCGCCGCGAGCGGCACGAGCCAGAGCCAGCGGTTGCGGAAATACACACCGCCACAAAAGGCCAGTGCCATCAGCGGGGAAAAGTTCACCAGGTTCGGGTCCCACGCGGCGACAACCCGGTAACCGGCGGCAAGGATGAGGACGATGACGGCGAAAATCATGGGCGGCACCATGACCGATGCGCCGGTGGAATGCACCGAAATATTCAAGCTCTGGTTTCGGCGGCCCGGGCCAGCAGCCAGAGCAAATCGGCGAGCCGGTTCACGCAGGCGCCGACCACCGGGCGCAGGTTGCGGCCATGCGCGGCCAGGGTGACCAGCCGCCGTTCGGCCCGCCGGGCGATGACGCGCGCGGTGTCGCAGGCGACTGCTGCGGCGTTCATACCGGGCGTGGCCCAACCGTCGAACTTGAGGCCGCGGGCTTCCAACGCCGCGATCTGCGCATCAAGGTCGGCAAGATGTTCCGGCGTGACTTTGGCGAAGGTGGACTCGGCGTAGCGCTGCGCATCGGTCTCGGCGCAGGCCACCTCTCCCATCAGGGCGACCAACCAGATTTGGATCGCCTCGAGGGCGCGCCGAGTGGTGTCGTCAGAAGTCGCGACCTTGCAGGCACCGAGGGCAACGTTGAGTTCGTCGAGGGTGCCGACGGCTTCGATCTGCGGGTGATCTTTCGGCACGCGCTGGCCGTAGAGCAGGGCGGTCGAACCGTCGTCACCGCGGCGCGTGACGATGGACCCGCTCATGACCCGGCCGCCGCCTTGGTGGCGAGGGCGAGTTCCTTGACGGCCTTGTCGAGCTTGGTGCGCACGCGCTTCTCCATCCGGTCGATGAAGAGCGTGCCGTTCAAGTGATCGACCTCGTGCTGGATGCAGCGCGAGAGCAGGCCGTCGCAGGTGAGTTCGTGCGGCACGCCGTGCTGGTCCTGAAACTTCACGGTGATGGCGTCGGGACGAATCACGTCGCCGCGAATTTCCGGAAACGACAGGCAGCCTTCCTCGTAGATGTAGTCGTCGGTGCCGGGCGTGACGGTTATCTGGGGGTTTACCAACACCATCGGCATAAAGAGGTCGAGCGGGGGTTTGGCGCCGTCGAGCTGCCACGTGAAATCGAGCTCCGCCGCGCGCAGGTCCACCACGCAAAGCTGGAGGGCCCGGCCGATTTGCTGGGCCGCCAGGCCGATGCCGCGCGCCTCGTGCATCGCCTCGATCATGGCCGCGCCGAGTTGCTTGAGATCGGCGTCGAAAGCCGTGACGGGCGCGCCTTTCTCACGAAGCACGGGGGTGTTGTAGTGAACAATTGGGAGGACCATCGGTCGTTGAACCGGCGAAGCGTGGGTTTGCTTCCACGCGGTCGCAATTCAATAGTCCCGATCATGAGCCCCCCTGCGCAACCGGCCCGGAACCCGCTGGCGGTCGTCGCCACGATGTTGGCCGGCCTCGGGCTTGGTGTCTTGGCGTGGCTCCTGCCAGTGAACCTGAAGTCGCTCAGCCCGGCGTTGCTGGAGGCGGCCGGCCACGGCACGCCGTCAGTGGCAGGACTGGGCCGTGAGTTGGTCGACACCGAGAAAGTCGGACCCGCGCAACTTGTCTTGCAAGCGGCCCGGTTGGTCGAAGATCCGTCGACACCGGCGTTGGCGACGGCGGTGACCGATCTCGCCGCCGCGCAATCCGCGCTGGTGCCATGGGGAGGTTGGGATCCTTTTCTCGAGCCGTTGTTGCGGTTGAACGAAGACCGCGTGCCGGCCGAGAGCACGCCGGTGTTGAATTTTTTGGTGACGGCTAAGGCGCGGAGCGCCCTTCGCGGCTTTTTGGAGAATTCGCGTTCGCAGGGAGTGAAGTCCGTGCTGGCCGTGCGCGCAGTCACCGGCACGGGACGCTTCGTGCCCGCGACGCAGGCCGGCGGCCAGCCACTCGATGCGGTGATTTTGCTGACCGCGTTGCTCTACCAGGGCGATCACCTGCCGGCGGAGTTGCAGCGCGAATTGCGCCGCATGGGCGAGTCGGCAGTGGAGACGAACACCCTGGGACCGATGGAGGACTTTTGGATCGATCTGCTTTCGCTGGCCCAGCGCCTCGACTGGGGGCAGCTGGTCGCGCTCCTCGAGCGCAGCCGTGACACCGGAACCGTGGGCGAATTTGCGCACCTGGCGCGGCTGGCGCCGGAGCAGCTGCCGGTGTTCTATACGGCGGCGTTGTTTTCGGATTCCGCCGATCGCGTGGCCGGATACTTGATTCGCTTTGGCAAGACCGGCGGCGAGGACCTGCGCCTCGCGCTGGGCTACGGCCGCGGCGCGGTGCAGCAGCTGGTGAACCGGCAAGTGCCGGTGATTCGGGGCCGCGCGCCGGCAATCAGTGAGGTGGCGGGCATCGCGCTGGTGCACCCCAAGCTGATGCTGGGCCTGAAGTATCTCGGCTACCTGATCGGCGCCTTTCTGCTTTTTCGCGGACTCGAACGCGTGATCGTGCCCGCGCCGCCGGGCGTCACCGAACCGCTGCCGCGCATGCAGGGCGGCCTGCTCGCGCTGTGCGCGGCGGCGCTGGTGGTGGTGGCGACGGAGCCCTACCTGCTCAACGCCGCGCCGATTTCCGAATACCGGTTTCGCATTTCCCTTCCGCTCCTGGCCAATACGGCCGGGCCGCCTCCCGCAGACTCCAACTCCTCCCTCGCCATGAACGCATCCACAATTGTCTCCATCGGCATCTTTGCCCTCCTGCAGGTCGCCATCTACCTCATCTGCCTCCGCAAGCTCGCGGAGATCCAGCGCGAGGAGCTGCCGCCGCTGCTCAAGCTCCGCCTCGTCGAGAACGAGGACAACCTTTTCGACAGCGGGCTCTACATCGGCATGATGGGCACGGCCGCGGCGCTCGTGCTGCAGGTCATCGGGGTCATTGATCACAACCTCCTCGCGGCCTACGCGTCCAACCTCTTCGGTCTCGTCTGCGTCGCCTTGATCAAGATCCGCCACGTGCGCGGATTCAAACGCCGCCTTATTCTTGAGGCGCAGTCCGCCCCCGCCGCGTCATGAACAAAACGCTGCTGCTGATCATCATCGATTTCCTCTTTCTGAATCTCATTGCGCTGACGCAGTGGGAGAAGATCGAGGTGTCGCGTTCGCCCGCTCCGGTGGGGCCGGAGGTCGCCGCCACGCCGGGGAAGGGACCGGCGCCGGAGGAAAACGATCTGTTGGCCGCGATGAAACTTTCGCTCGCGGACGAGAGCAACCGGCGCGAGGCCCTGGCGGCGGAATTGGCCGGCACGGCCGAAACCTTGGCCGAGCGCGAGGCCGACCTGAACCAGCTCAGCCGGGAGAAATCGCAGGTCGACGCCGACTTGGCGAAGACCAAGGAAACCGCCGCGATGCTGGCCGAACAGATTCAACGGCAACTGGCGCAGGCTCAGCGCGACGCGTCTTTGTCGCAGGCCCAGATGGACAAGCTGCGTCAGGAACTCGCCGCGAAACAAGCCGAGGCGGAGCAGCAGGCGGCGGCCATCACCAAGCTGGAACAGCAGAAGGAGCAGGCGGTGGAAAAAATCCAGAGCCTGACCGTGGCCGTGCAAGTGGCGGAGCAGGAGAAGCAATTGCTCAAAGACACGGCCGAGACCTTTCGTCAGCAGGCGGTGGCTGAGCGCGAAGAGCGCGCCAAGGTGCAGGAGACGACCGTGCAACTCGCGCAGGGCGTGGGCCAGCT
>JAPOIC010000259.1 GCA_029979145.1 Opitutaceae bacterium | reverse complement strand
TCTGGGATGAGTTCAACGGTTTCATTGACGCCTTGGGACACGACGAACTGCGCATGACCGTGCGCGGCGTGTTTGAGGAATGCGGTGACGCGTTTCGCTGGACTCCCGCGGCCGTCGCCATGCACCACGCTTACCGCCACGGGCTGCTCGAGCACACCGTGCACATGGCGCGGGCCTGCAATGCCCTGCTCCCACTCTACCCCGAGGTCGACGCCGACCTGGCGATGGCCGGCGTCCTCGTGCACGACACCGGCAAGACCATCGAATACGAAGGCACGCTCGCCAGCAAACGCAGCCGGCGCGGCATCATGCAGGGTCACGTGGTCCTCGGCTATCAACTCGTGCGCAAAGCCGGCCTCAAGGCTCGGCTCGATGCCGACCGACTTGAGCGTTTGGAACACATCGTGCTCAGTCACCAAGGTGAACCCGCCTGGGGCGCCGCCGTTTACGCCGCTACCCCTGAAGCCGTCTTCGTCTCGATGATCGACAACCTCGACGCCCGCATGGGCATGGTGCAGCGCGCCCTGCGCCAGGGCTCCGGTGACAACGAATTTTCCGAACGTCTCCCGGGCTTGCAAACCACGTTGCTCACTAGGCCCGTCGGGAACTGATCTAAACTCTTTCTCTTAATCTTTATCCTTCTCTTCCTCGGCGCCCAAGCCTGCAGGGTAGAAAAGGAGAATGATGAAGAGAACGAAACAGTCCCGGAGGCAAAAGGGGCGATGCAATGCGCATTGAGGTCAATGCGCTCCACCCTCAGCCCAACAACTGAATGATCCGGACGATCGGCAGAAAGAGCGCGATCACGATCGTGCCCACCATCACTGCCATCACCACGATCATGAGCGGCTCGATTAGCGATGTGAGCGCGTTGACGGCGTTGGCCGGCGCCGATGCGAGCGCCGCATCCGCCTCAGAAGGCGACACCAGTCCGGCCTCCATCGCCAGCTGAAGCAAGATGTCGTCAGCGGCGGCAGGCATTAGAAACTAGGTGTGATCAGCGCAGCCCGAGGAGGAATTCGGCGTTGGACTTGGTCTTCTTCAGCCGCTGGATCAACATCTCCATCGACTCAATCGGACCGAGGCCCTGCATCGCCCGGCGCAGACCATAAATTTTCTGCAACTCGTCCGGGTGATAGATCAGCTCTTCCTTGCGGGTGCCGGAGCGGTCGATGTTGATCGCCGGGAAAATACGCCGCTCGACCAAGCCCCGATCGAGGTGCAGCTCCATGTTGCCGGTGCCCTTGAACTCCTCGAAAATCACTTCGTCCATGCGGCTGCCCGTGTCGACGAGCGCCGTGCCGATGATGGTCAGGCTGCCGGCGCCCTCGATGTTGCGCGCCGCGCCGAAGAAGCGCTTGGGCTTCTGCAGCGCCGTGGCTTCCATGCCGCCCGACATGATCTTGCCGGAATTGCCCGTGAGGGCGTTGTAGGCGCGGGCCAGGCGGGTGATCGAGTCAAGCAGGATGACCACGTGCTTGCCTTGCTCCACCAAGCGACGGGCCTTTTCGCCCACCATCTCGGCGCAGTGCACATGACTCTCGGGCGTCTCGTCAAATGTCGAGGAAACCACCTCACCCTTGGTGTGCCGCTTGAAATCGGTCACTTCCTCCGGCCGCTCATCGATCAGCAGCAGGATCAGCGTGTGCTCGGGGAAATTCTCCGAGACCGAGTTGGCGATATTTTGCAGCAGAATGGTTTTGCCGGTGCGCGGCGGCGCCACGATCAGGCCGCGCTGGCCGAAACCGATCGGCGTGAGAATGTCGACCGCGCGCATTGACACGTCCTTTTGCACCGCGGGCGCTTCCAGCAAGATGCGTTGCAGCGGGTAATACGGCACGAGCTCTTCGAACGGCGTGACCTTGGAGATATCGTCGGGCGCCAGGTCCATCACCTGTTCGATACGGATGACGGCGGGACAGCGCTCGTTCTCCAGCGGCGCCTGCACCAAGACCTCGACGCGATGACCGCGCTTCAATCCATAGCGCTTGATCAGGCTCTCCGGCAGA
This sequence comes from Opitutaceae bacterium, assembly GCA_029979145.1. GTDB lineage: Bacteria > Verrucomicrobiota > Verrucomicrobiia > Opitutales > Opitutaceae > Cephaloticoccus. Next base: position 914 of record JAPOIC010000259.1, on the reverse strand, counting down.
TAAGCATCCTCGGGATACAGCCGATAATTGACGTGCTGGTGCACGATGAAGGCGCCTTGGGCATTGATATCCACGTAGCCGCGGTCCCGCAGTGGACGTTTCGCTTCCGCCGTGGCCTTGAAAATGAGATTAAGCAGCTGAGTCTTGTTCAGCGTGCCCTCAAAGGTCGCCCCGCACTTGCGCGCAAAAGCGTTCAGATCAGCCAAGTTTAGCGCGTAAATTTCGTCCAAGTAAATGGGGTCATCGCCGCCCGAAGAAATCTCCCCGGCCAGTGCGTCCAAGGCAGCCAGATCTTCGAACCGCGCAGGCGGAGGAAGATCGCCTGAAACGACGGCTGCCGCCGCCGGACCAGGCTGCTGCGGATGGGCCGGGCCTTTGTGACCGCCGCCCGGTTGCCAGTTGCCGCCGCCGTTGCCGTGGCGCCCGCGCTTGCGCTTGTTGCGCTTCCACGACCCGCGGCCTTGGTCATGACCGCCATCGCCTCCGCCGCCACCTTGGTGGTCAGGACGACCTTGATGGCCACCTTGGTTGGAACCAGCATCGGACTCGTCGCTGCCACTGCCGTCGGGCTCGGCCCGATAAGAAGTCGGGACTTCATCGGATCCGCCCGTGTCGGCGCGCGATTCCTCGCGGGAAGCCGGTGCAGCCTCGGCCGCAGTTTCAGCCGCTGGCGCCGATGAGTCGGGCGCGTCGGCGGCCTCGGCCTTGGCGCGGCCGCGGGGGCGGGACGAGCGAGACCGCGTGCGGGCGGGCTTCTGGGCGGGCTTGGAAGTCTCCTCTTCGGAGACGGGGTCGTTATCCATAACGCAATCGGGTTTTTGAGAGTCGTGACTCAGGCCGCACTGCCCTGGAGAATGCCGTCAATCATGAGGTCCACCTGCGATTGGAGAAACTCGATCGAGCCGTCGTTCCAC
>JAPOIC010000123.1 GCA_029979145.1 Opitutaceae bacterium | reverse complement strand
GACCTATGCCCAAGATGGCCTCTGCTTTGATCCTCATCGCCGCGGGTATCTTTGTGATCATCATGGCCTCCCGCCGGGAAGACTCCGTGGTCTGGGTGGCCGACGAAGTCGGCGCCTCAGTCGCCAACACCTGGGATGGCAAGGCGCGTCAACCCGAGCATGTCTGGTATTACGCCGGCGGCGGCGTGCTGATTGCAGCCGGGTTGTTCATGGCCCTGCGCGAGCGCGGCTGAGCGCGGTCAGGACTTCCGCAAAATCACCTGAGGCGCGGCATCGAGCTGCCCGCGGGTGACGCCCAACTGGTTCAGCAGCTTGAGTTGACGCCAGAGTTCGGCGCCCGACAACTCGCCCCGCAGCAACGCCTGGTAGCTTGTGAGGGTGCGCGTGACCTCGGCGGCTGACTCGTTGATGAATTCGATGCGGAAGGAGCGCGCGCCGAGATCCACCAGGCGCTGGGCGTATTCCGCGCCGGTTTGCGCGCGGTTATTGAACACCGTGTTGCGGCAGCCGGCGTCGGCGCGCAGTGGAAGTTCCGCGCCCACGCGGTCGCGCAGGGTCACACGGTGCTTTTCGCAGGGCCGGCCGCAGTCGTGGTAATCCTTGCCGGTGGAGAGGAAGGCGCAGAACACGCAGTGCTCCATGTGAAACATGGGCATGTGCTGGTGCAGGGTGACGTCAAACCACGCTCCGGGCGCGGCGCGCAACAGCGCTTCCAACTGGGCGACGTTGAGGTCGTAGCTGGCCGTGACGCGCTCCAAGCTGTAGTGCGTGACGAAGTATTCCGCGGTAAGCGGGTTGGCGACGTTGAGCGAGAAGTCGCCGCGCTTTCTGTCATTGGCGAAGAACTGCAGGTGCTCGTGATTGCGGACGAGATAGCCGTCGGCCTCGCTGGAGCGCACCTGCTTCAGAATCCAATCTTCACCGGGCTTGAAGATGCGGGGTGGCGCTACCCAGATGGAGCCGCGATCGCCGGTCTCGTTGCGGGCTTGATGATCGCGAAAGGCGGCCACGGCATCGCGGTAATGCTTGGGATTCTCGAATTCGCAGTAGATGGTGCGCACGCCGGCGTCCCAGGCGGGCGTCAGCTGGTCGAGGTTTCGAATCACGGCGATGATCTCGGGCGTGGCCGTGGACAGGGATGGGTTGGCCGCGGAAATTGCCGTGGTGCCGGGCGTGCGCGCGGCGGCGAGGGCCCAACGCTTGGGGGCCGCGCGCAGCGCGTCGAGCGCGGAGACGGCTTCGCGCCGCAGGTGATTGAGCTCGCTCAGTGGAAGAATCAGTCCGGCCTCGAGCTCGCACTCCAGGGTGCGCAATCGGAACGGCGTGCATCCCAAGCGGCCGAGTTGGGCGGCGAGTTTTTCGGCGGTCAGTGGTTGCTTCTCGGCCGCAGTAAGAGGCGTGGTGGATTCGACCCGGACCACGTGTCCCTCGCCGTCGCGAGCGATCACGGTGAGCGGTCCGCCGGCCCGCCCGTGCACTTCCAGGTCGAGCGGGCGTTGAAAACGAGTCTTGTCGCCCGCAAAGGTGGACCTGACCTCTCGGTCGAGCGCGGGGTCGTTTGTCTTCCAGAGTTTTTGCCCGGCCCGCACGCGGCGAAAGTCGATGTCGCCGTGTCCGAAATGGAGCACCAGTTCGCCGGAGCGCTCGTCTACTTGGTAAACGCGTCCACCTTCCTCGCCCGCCTCAGGCCGGCCGGCATCAAAGACCACGCCGTCGCCGGGTTTAATCGGGGCTTCGGAGCGCAGTTGCACGGTTTCACCGCATACACGCGAGATCTCGCCGAGATAAACGCCGCGCTTGGTGCCGAAGCGGCCGTGCGCGAGTTCCTGATTGTGGATGCCGCGAAACCATCCGGTGTAGAGTCCGCGGGAGAAACTCATCTCGAGTTCGTAGCGGGCGGCGCGCTCGGAGAAAGGCGGCGGCGCTTCGCCGGTGACTTCCGCCATCGTGCGGTCCAAGGCCTGGCGATAGACCCGCGTGATGCTCGCGACGTATTCCGGCGACTTGAGCCGACCTTCAATTTTGAGCGAAGCGACGCCCGCCTTGACCAAGTCCGGCAGCACCGCGAGACCGGAGAGGTCCTGCGGGCTCAGCAAGTAGCTGCGATCACCGAGGTCGACTTTTTGGCCATCGCTGACGAGTTCGTAAGGCAGGCGGCAAGCCTGCGCGCATTCGCCGCGGTTGGCGGAGCGGCCGCCGAGCGATTCGCTCGTGAGGCACTGCCCGGAGTAGGCGACGCACAGCGCGCCATGCACAAAGACTTCCAGCGGCAGGACCGCCGGCGACGAGGCCTGGGCGGCCTGCAGGGCGTTGATCTCAGCAAGTGAGTTTTCGCGCGCCAGCACCACGAGCTGCGCGCCCAGCCCGCGGGCGAACTCCACGCCGGCGGGACTCGTGACCGTCATCTGGGTCGAGGTGTGGATCGGAAAGTCGGACGAGAGGCGGCGAATCAGCCGGCACACGCCGATATCCTGCACGATCGCGGCGTCGACGCCGGCGGCGATGATGGTGCGCAGGTAGTCCTCGGCCGACTCCAACTCGTCGGCAAACACCAAGGTGTTGAATGTGACGTAGCCGCGCACGCCGCGTCGATGCAGGAAGGCCATGAGCGCGGGCAGATCGGATTGGGTGAAATTCTTCGCTCGCATCCGCGCGTTAAAGCGCTCGAGGCCAAAATAGATCGCATCCGCACCGTTTTCGACCGCGGCCCGCGCGCACTCCCAGTCACCGGCGGGCGCCAGGATTTCCGGGCGGACGGGTCGGGCGGGGGCAAGGTTGGGCGCGGAGGACTGGGCGGTTTCCAGCATGAGGCAGGAGTAGTGGGCGGCGCCGGCGGTCGGCAACTATTTGTGGCGGGTGGACCGCGTCTCAAGTTTCATCGTGCCGACGTCTGTCGCGGCGATGTAACACTGTTTTAGGTGCAAATCTGATCCGGTTAACGACGTCCTGCGCGCCACTCACGCGCTGGTGGGTTGAAGGGCTCCCGCGCGCAACATGCCGAGAAATTGGGTCATGCCCCGGCTTTGATAACTTTGCAGGTGGCGGATGATCACGAGCTCGCGTTCGGGCTTGGTGTCGGCGAGGCGAAGATATTCAAGGAGACCGTCATCCTTGGACGAACGCGCGATGCGCGGGAGGATCGCTATGCCGGCACCGAGCGCGACAAGGGACTTCACCGTGGCCAGTTGGGCGCAGCGGTAACCGATGCGCGGTTCAAACTGGTGGTCACCGCAGAACTGGCGGACTTGCTCGGTCAGGGAGCTGGTGCTGCCGAGCATGACAAAAGTCTCCTCCGCCAAATCGGCGGCCCGGATGCAGCGCTTTTTGGTGAAGCGGTGGTCGCGGCCCACGGCGAGTAGGAGCGGTTCCCGCATGAGCGGTTTCACGGACAGGGCCGCCGCGTGGACTGGTGTAGCTACGACTGCCAAGTCAATTGAACCGTCGAGGACACCGGTGACCAGGTCGGAACGAAAATCCTCCCGCGCTTGGATCTGCAAGTGGGGATGCTCGATCCGGGCTTGGGCAATCAAGGCGGGCAAGATGTAGGGCGCCACCGAGGGGATGGCCCCTATGGTGACACGGCTCTCGGCGTGCGGATTGTCGCGGATCTCCTTCGTGGCGCTGTCCGCCTCGAGTAGGATTCGACGGGCCCGCTCAATGAACGTCTTGCCGGCATCCGTGAGCACCGCCCGTCGACCCAGCCGGTGGAGCAACTTGTGCTCCAGCTCCTTTTCGAGATTAATTACCTGTTGGCTAAGAGCCGGTTGAGTGATGTGCAGCTGCTCCGCCGCACGAGTGAAATTTCCGGCCTCGGCCACGGCGATGAAGGAGCGCAGTTGGTATAACTCCATAATAAAAATCGATGTCCATGATAGATACTAACGATTTTTATTATTGTAAAGCGGGGTTAAGGTAGAGCCGCGACGCCAACCCGGCGGTCGCAAGAAAGCCTAACATGAAGAAAATCCTAAATTCCACGGTGTCTGCCGGCGCCCTCGCCGCTGCCCTCATTCTTTCCCTTGGCCTGAGTCTCCCCATCAGCATTGACGTCGTCGTCGCGTATGCGTCGGCCGGCATGCTGATGGCGCTCGCGATCTCCGAATACCTGACGACTCGCAAGCGCCTGCAGGTCAAATAAGTCGCGCGAGGGAAACCGACGCGAAACCACGAGGCCCGGATGATCTCCGGGCCTTTTTAGTGCCTGAATCCTGCGGGTGGGAGGGGCTCGCAACTTTTTCGCGGGAATTTAGACAAAAAGCCGGATCCATGACGCTTTTCAGGAAAACCCACGCAACCCGCCGCATGGAGGCCCTATCACCCGATGCATCCTGGAAAGACTGGTTTCAGCAACACGGACCCAAACTGCTCCTTTGCGCCCGGCAGTGGACGCGCAGCCTCGCGGATGCCGAGGACGTCGTGCAGGATGCGTTTGTGCGGTTTTGGCGAAACCAGCGGCACTTGGGAGGCAATCCGCAGGCCCTCCTCATCACTTCAATCCGACGCGCGGCGGTCGACCTCGCACGCCAGGATACCCGCCGGGTGGCCCGCGAAGAAGCCAGCGTCGAGCCCGGAGAACGTTTTTTCGAATTCGAACCATCCGGCGACGAACGCGTGCGGGCCATCGAGGCGGCGCTCCGACGCCTGCCCGGGCCGCAACGCGAAGTCCTCACCCTCAAGATTTGGGGCGAACTCACTTTCGACGAAATCGCGCGAGAGCTCGATATCCCCCTTAACACCGCCGCTTCCCGCTACCGCTATGCGCTCGCGGCACTTCGCCAGCAAATGACCAACGTCGACTGCCATGGATAAGGATCTGGAAGACTTGGAAAAGGAGCTGACCGCGCTGCGTCCGCGCACGCCGGGTCGAACCCTGGAGGGCCGGATCGCCGCCCGGCTGCAACCGCGCCGCCGGGCCCAGTTCGGCTGGTTCGCGCTGCCGCTGGCGGCGACCGTGGCCGTGGTCTTCGCTTGGCAGATGCCGCGGGGAGTCACACCGCCGCCGACCGTCGAAGGGGACTCCGTTTCTCCGGCGACGGCTGAGTCGCAGTTCAAACCGGTTGCCACCCAGAATTTGCTCTATGACGCCTTTGATGAAGGCGTCGTGACCTTGGCGGACGGCAGCAAGGCGCGCCGCGTCAGCCGCTCCTACGTCGACACCGTCGTGTGGCGCGACCCGCAATCCAACGCCTCGATCAAATGGAGCGTGCCGCGCGACGAGGTCCGCCTGACCCAACTGACTTTGCAATGAATCCCATGAAAACCCAACGATATCGTCTGCTCCCGCTGCTCGGCTTCGCCTTGGCAGCATCCACGCTCACGGCCGGTTCGGCCGACGAGGCTCCCAAGGAAGTGAAGAAAGAGAAGCGTGTGATCATGCTCTCGCCCCACCCCGCCGGTGCCCCCGAGGCCCGGCGCATCGAATTCATCGGCGAAGGCCCCGGCGAAACTGAAAAGGTCACGTTTCTCGGCGTGCAGACCGAAGCCGTGGGCCCGGCGCTCCAAACCCAACTCGGCCTGGCCGTCGGCACCGGCCTCGCGGTCGGCCTGGTGGTGCCGGAGAGTGCCGCGGCCGGCGTCTTGCAGGAGCATGACGTGCTGCTGAAGTTCAACGACCAGACGCTGGTAAACATTGAGCAGCTCACCGTGCTCATTCGGAATCAAAAGGCCGGTGACAAAGTGGCCCTGACCTTCATTCGCGCCGGCAAGGAGCAGAAAGCGTTCGTGACGCTCGGCGAGCACGAGGTGCCGAAGCGCCACGTGATCAAACTGGAGCAGCGCGTCGGGCCCGGATTAGAGTGGCAAGGCACTGCGGGCCCCCGTCCCGCCGCCAAGGCGGCGGGCGAGGCTGACAACCTGATGTGGATGATGAACGTTGGCCGCGAAGGCGGTGCCCGGCATGTCGTCCGCACCATTCGCAATGCCGATGACACGGTCTTCGTGTCCGTAAACACCGGCCGCAGCGCGATCGAGCTGAAGGACGAGGCCGGGACGCTGGAACTTGTGACCAACGACGGCAAACGGGTGCTCACCGCCAAGGACGCGGAGGGCAACGTGACCTTCAACGGTCCGGTCGACACCGATGAGGAAAAGGCCAAGCTCCCGGCGGATCTCAAGGCCCGGTTCGACAAGCTTGAGAAAATGCCGAACGTGCAGTTTCGCACGGACGCGGATTTCGAAGGTGGCGAGACCGAAGTAATCAAGATGCCCGGCCGCGAAGCCCGGGTGCAGTCGCCGCGGGCCGTGACCGGCCTCCGGCGCATCGACATCAGCTGATCGTTGGCCGAG
>JAPOIC010000151.1 GCA_029979145.1 Opitutaceae bacterium | reverse complement strand
GCTTCTGAATTTTTTTAAATCCGCTTTCAGAGCAACGGCGCGAGCAGGCGGCTGAGGTCTTCAACGAGCGAATGAGCGAAGTGGAAGCGGCCGCGCTTGGCCGGTTTGGCATCCTTGGCCCGGTTGAGGAGGGACTGAGCCCAATTCGACATGGCTGCGACTTCCTTCCGCGAGTGGACTAGGACACCGATTTCGAAATTCACGAACAAGCTGCGCAGGTCGAAATTGGCCGAACCGAACAAGGCGATGGTGTCGTCAATGATGGTGGCCTTGCTGTGCATCATCCCCGGTCCGTGGAGCTTGATGATGACGCCGGCCTCGCGGAGCTCGCGCAGGTAGTGTTTGCGGGCGAAGTCGGTCACCGGGTGGTTGGACCTCGCCGGGACCAGGAGCGTGATATCGATGCCGGAGCGCGCCTTGACGATGAGCGAACGTTGCAGGACTTCATCGGGGATGAAGTAGGGCGTAATGATCACGATGCGGCGCGCGGCGGACTGTATCATGGCCACAAGGCCCTCGTAGAGCGGGTCGCCGTTGACGTCGGGTCCACTGACGATCACCTGCAGTTCGGCGGTGCCGCCCGAACCGGCAAAGGCGGTGGCCGGAACTTCGGCGCGAACGTTCTCAATGGGCTGGCCGCTGGCAAAGCACCAATCGGCAATGAACACGTCATTGAGCATCGCGGCGGCGGGGCCTTGGATCACGGCGCCAAAGTCGGTCCAGCGCTTGGCCCAAGGTCTTGCGCCCATGTATTCCCGCGCGATGTTGTGTCCGCCCACGATGGCCGTGCGGTGGTCGAAGACCGCGATTTTGCGGTGACTGCGCAGGTTGGCGGAACCGCGCGAGGCCAGCGGCAGAACGCGCATGAACCACTGCACCTCGCCGCCTGCCTCAATTATCGGCGCGACGAAGCCGCTGCGGATAAACATCGAGCCGACGGAATCGAGCAACAGGCGGACCCGGATGCCTTCACGCGCGCGCTTGGCCAGCAGTTGCACGATGCGTTTGCCCGTATCTTCGCGACCCAGAATGAAGGTCGTGATGTGAATGCACTCCTTGGCCTCCTCGATGCCCTGGGCGAGCGCGCGGTAGGCATCTTCGCCATTGGTGAGCAGCGTCATTTCATTGCGACCGAGGGGCAGGGAACCGCCCGCATTTCGCACCGCCCGCGCGACGTGCCTTTCGGCGCAGGAGCCGGCTTCCACCTTGTCGTCCGCGACGGCGGGGGTGAGGCGGGACTTGCGATTCATCAGGCGGCGAAGCTTGCGCCCGCCGAAAAGCAGGTAGAGCGGCACGCCGAGGTAGGGGATAAGCACGATGCCCAGCAGCCAGGCGAAGGTGTTCCCCGGCTGACGCTTTTCGCTAATGAGGCGGGCGATCAAAAATACGGCCAAAATGAAGCCCGCGACCGTCAACATATGCGACAGCACAGCCTGCAGGTAGGGGTGCGAAATCAGGTAATCCATGGGCCGGGCGGGAGCGGGGGCAGCCTCGGGGCGGGAGGGGGCCAAGACGATGCTAAAAAAACCTTGAACTCGGGGCGCATAGCCGCGAATTTCCGCCCTCTTTCCTCGGTAGGATACTCAAGTGGCCAACGAGGGCAGACTGTAAATCTGCTGGCTTACGCCTTCCCTGGTTCGAATCCAGGTCCTACCACCACTTTATCGCCCCGCGGCTCCGGTCCCGGGGCGATTTTGGTTTCCGGCGGGGCAAACGCCCGGCGCATCCCGAAGGACACCAGCGCCAACGTGAAGAGCGAATTGGCCGGCATCAGCACCGCGGCCACCAAGGGATTGATGTGGCCGGCGGCGGCGAAACCCACGGCCAGGACGTTGTAGACCACCGAAAAGATCAAGATGGCCCATTCGGTGCGGCGCCGGACTTGGTTTACGGCAAACAGCGCGAGAATGCCGCCGATCCCGCGTCCGAGGTAATAGAAATCGGCCTTCTGCTCCAGCACGCCGCGGTGCACCACCGGGGTGCCCCGGCAATAGGCCGCGTCGAAGGCCAGGCTGTCGTTCATCCCGTCGCCCAGCATCAGGGCATCCTCGCGGGTGTTTTCGCGCAACCAATCGGCTTTGGCCTGCGGAGTAAGGTGTCCGTGACCGGCCTCGTCAGGCAGACCCAACTCACGGGTTAGGGCGCGCACCTTGGGCGGATCGTCGCCGCTGAGGATGTGCGCAGCGAAGCCCATGGTGGCCAAGGCGCGAAGTTCGTCCGCTGCATCCTGCCGGACCGCGTCGCGCAGGGCAAAAACCGCAATCGTCCGTGGGCCGTGCGCCAGCACTGTGCCAAAGGCTCCGGCCGGACTACGCCACCCGGGACGCCCCAAGGACCAGTCGCCGATCGCGACGCCGCTTCCGACTTCCTCAATCACTTCACCGGGCAACGGCTTCGGTGCCGGCCCCAGCGCGAGCAGGTTCTCGAGCAGACACTGGCTTACCGGGTGGGGATTATCCTGCACCAGCGTGAACAACGCTTGGCGTGCGGTATCGTCCAAGCCAGCGAGCACGGCCGGATTTTCCAAGACGGGAGTCTCAAGGGTGAGTGTGCCGGTCTTGTCGAAAAGCATCTTGCGCACGCGCTGCAGGCGCGGCCAGAGGCTGGGGTTGCGCACAAACACGCCGCGGCGGCGCAACGCCACCGAGGCCATTTCCTCGGCCAAGGGAAAGGCCAAGCCGATGGCGCATGGACACGAGACGACGAGGATGGCGGTGACCACCGCGCCGGTGTGCAGCAGGTCGCCGGTGCCAAAACCCCAAGCCATGCCGGCACCGGCGGCGATCACGAGAATGCCGATGAGGTAACCTTGGACGATGCGCTCAAGCAGGGGATGCCGCGCGGCGTCCTCGCTGCGGCGCGCGGTGAGTTCCGCGAGTAGCGATTGCGACCATGCCTGGCGGGCGGTCAGGCGGACGGCGATGCGGGAAAGCAGCAGGGAACCGGCGGGGACGCGCTGGCCGGCGGAAAAGGCGCGCGGGGCGGCCTCGCCGTTGATGGAGGCGAGGGAGAATTCGGCGGCGCCGGATTCCAACGTGGCCTCGACGGGGAGAATCTGGCCGGAGCGCAATTCCAAGGTCTGGCCGACCGCGAGGTGCTCGGGGGCCAGGCGTTGCCGCGTCCCGTCGGATTGGATGACGGTGAGGTGCTGCGGTCGGGGTTGCAGGGCAAGCAGCCGACGGCGGTTGCGCTCGACCGCGGCCACCTGCGCCCAGCGACCGGTAAGCATCAGGACAATGAAGGTCGCGACGAAATCGAAGTAGACGTAGCCCTCGTGGCCGACGATCCACCCGTAAAGCGAGCCCGCGTAGGCGCCGACGATGCCGAGGGAGATGGGCAGGTCGATGTGCAGGATGCCGAAACGCAGCCCCTGCCAGGCGCGTTGGAAGAAATAGCCGCCGCCGGCGAGGACGCTCAACGTGCCGAAGACCAGCGACAGCGTTCCAAAGAGCCCCGCGTAGGTGAAGGTCTCCTCCATGCCGAAATACGACGGCAGGGTGAAGAGCATGACGTTGAGGGCGAAGGCGGTGGTCAGGCCGATCCGGCGGACCAGGCCGCGCGATTCCGGCTCGGCGGACTCGGCGTCATGCGGGCCCACGAGGTAATTGAAGGCGTGGAGTCGCCGGGCGAAGCCCGCGAGGGAGAATTCTCCCGCGGTCCAGCTGAGCTCCATCTCGCCGAGCTGGGCGTTGACGTTGATGCGGCGGGCGCCGGGGAGTTGGGTAAAAAGCTTTTCGATCAGCCACACACAGCCGGCGCAGGAAATGCCTTGGAGGCCGAGGATCGTGCGGGGCGAGTCGCTGCCGGCGACGGCTTCGGCCTCGCGTTGCAATTCGTCGAGCCAATCGAAGTCGCGGGTTTGAAAGACCGCGGCGTCCACCGGTGGCGTCAGGTCGTCCTTGATTCGATAGTAGCCTTCCAGGCCGCTCTCGTGGACCAAGCGATAGACGTAGGCACAGCCGGCACAGCAGAAACCGGAGGTGCGCGCCGCCTCGTCCGGCAACGGCGCCCCGCAATGCCGGCAGACGGGTTTGGTCTGCGCTGCAGCGGGCATCAGAAGCAGATCAGGTTGTTCACGTCGGGGCCGGGAAACCCGAGCGTGCTGCGCAGGCGCCAGCCGACGATCAGGGCGCTGGCGAGCGCAAGGGTGATCCGGGCGCGGTCAAACCAGAGTGGCGATAGGCGTTGGCGGATCCAGTGGAACTGCGACTGCGCCAGCCACAACAACGGGATGGTGCCGAGGCCGAAGGCCAGCATGAACTCGACGCCGCGCAGGGCGGAGCCGGACAGCAGTGCGAGTCCGAGGAGAAAATAGAGCGGCCCGCAGGGCAGGAGCGGGGTGGCGAGCCCGAGCATCGCGGCCGAGCGAACTTTCGAGCTGCCGCGGAGGTGCGGATTGAGCTTCACCAACAGGCGCGAGAGAAACATCGGTCGCGGCAGGTAGCGGTCCCAGCGCAGCGCGAGTCCGACAAAAAACAGGACCATGACCCACGGCAGCCAGCGCAGCACGCTGTCGTTGAGCCAAGTCAGCGGCATTCGGCCCAGTCCGCCGGCGAGTCCACCGAGCAGGGCGTAGCTGAAGAGGCGTGTGCCGTGATAGATGCTGCTGACCGTCGAGGCGTCGGCGCGGTCGCCCTTGACGGGCATCAAGGTGCAGGCGAGTGGACCGCACATCCCGGCGCAGTGCAGGCTGGTGACGAGGCCCGCGACGAAGGCCGCGGCGGGGGAATTGACGGCGGCGAGCTCCATCACTTCAACCCCGGCCGGGTGGCGAGCGGCACGTCTTCCACCGGGTGGTTGGAGGCCAGCGTGAGCCAGAAACCCCAAGCCAAGAGTTGCACGACGAAGGCGGCGACCACCCACAGCCAGATCCGGCTTTTCTTGCGCGGTGCGTTCAAGGTGTTTCCTCCTTCAGCAACCGGGCGTCGGGCCCGAGGAACTGCACTTCGCGGGTGATGGTGAAACTGTGCTGGGCGTCCGTGGCGGTGATGGTGAAGGTGAACGGCCCGGCGTAATCGGCGCGCGGGACAACGAGCACGAGCGGACGCACTTCCTCACCGATGGCGCCGACCGGGACAGAGCCGTCCAGACCGGTGCGCGCAATGGTCACGGGGGAGTCGACCGTGACGACGAAATCAGCCTCATGGGCACGCTTGTTGATCAGGCGGATGAGGAACTGATTGCGGACCGCGTCTTCGGTGACGATGTAGGGTGCGCCGGTGATGCGAGTGACGCTGACGTTGGCCGGTTTCAGGGTGGATACGGCCCACGACGCGACGCTCGCCCCGATCAAGAGCAGGACGCCGTAGAGCAAGGTGCGCGGGCGGATCCACTTGGTCTTGCCGCCGGCCAGGGCGGATTGAGAATCGTAGCGAATGAGTCCCTTGGGACGGTGCAGGCGCTGCATGACGTCGTCGCAGGCGTCGATGCATGCAGTGCAGCCGATGCATTCCATCTGCAGTCCTTGGCGGATATCGATGCCGGTGGGGCAGACCTGGACGCAACGACTGCAATCAACGCAGTC
>JAPOIC010000058.1 GCA_029979145.1 Opitutaceae bacterium | reverse complement strand
GACGGCTGGAGCTTGCGACGCCCCAGCACGCGTTTGTTGGTGGCCTCGCGACCGCGGAATTGAAACTTGCTCAAGGCATAACCGCCGGCAGCGCTGCAGACCGTGGCCCCAAGACTGATGACGGACGCAAAAAACACCGAGTTTAACAACGCGCGGCCGACGGGCAGCTCGGTGAAGAGCCGGCCGAATTGCGCGAGGGTAAGCCGGTCCCACGCAATGCCGAGCCAGCCGTCACCAGCCGGCAGGAAACGCGAACTGAAGAAGTCAGCCTGGGTCTTCACCGACGCGCAGAGCATCCAGATGAACGGCACCAGCGTCAGCCCGCCGAAGACAATCAGCAGCAGGTAGAGGGAAACGCGGGCAAGGCGGGACGAAGGCGACTTCATCGCTCGGCCCTCCGCGCGATGACGCGTTGCAGCAGCGCGAAACCGATCAGCACGAGGGTAAGCACCCAGCCGATGGCGCTGGCGTAGCCGAGGTCGCCGCTGCGGAAGCCGGTTTGGTAAAGGTAGGTCACGATCGTCAGGGCGCGATTGTCCGGTCCGCTGCCGGCGGTGTCGTTGTAGACGAGGAACGGCAGTTCGAAGAACTGCAGGCTGCCGATGATCACGAGCAGGGTGATGAGGTTTAGCACGGGGCGGATCTCCGGCAGCGTGATGTGGCGAAAACGCTGCCATGGCCCCGCGCCGTCGATGCTCGCGGCCTCGAGCAACTCGCCGGGCACGTTCTGCAGGGCGGCGAGAAAGTAGATCATGTAGAAGCCGGCCGACAGCCAGAGGATGGCGCCGCTCATCGACGTGAGCACGAAGCCCTGCAGCCACGGGAAGTCGGGGTCCCACGCCGGAAACAAGGCGTGGAGGGAGCTGTTGATCAGGCCGACGCGACGTTCGAGCAGGAGCGAAAACAGGATGGCGACGAACGAGAGGCCGACGATGGACGGCGCAAAGAAGATCAGGCGGAAGATCCGCTTGCCGCGGATGTCGGGTCGGTTGAGCAGCAGCGCAAGTCCGAGCGCGACGGGAATCTGCAGGCAGACCGCGCAGACGGTGAACAGCGCGGTGTTGCCGACGGCGGTCCAAAACATGGGGTCACCCATCAGGAACTTGAAGTTCAGGAATCCGACGAACGAGGTGGTCTTTGGCCCAAAGGATTGCTCGAACGCGAGCACCAGTGAGCGGATCAACGGCCAGGTCGTGAACGTCGTGAAGACCAGCAGAAACGGTGCGAGAAAACACCACGGGATCAACGGGGAGTGGGCGCGCGACGAAGTCATGGGGCGGGGCGGCGAAGGAAGACGTTGCGGTGCATTTGACGCAGCAGCCCGGCTTGGGCGGCATTGAGCAGCCGGCGGCACTCGGCGTGCAGTTGGGTGGGGTCGCTGATGGCGTGATCTTCCGTGTAGCGGGAGAGGGCAATGACCGCGGTGTTCAGTTCCTGCTGTGCGTTGCCGTAAAACGGCGATGACGGACGCGTCGGCACGTTGGGCGCGAGGTTGATGAAAAGCCGGCCGATGGGCTGGCCGCCGTAGTAGGGATCGGGCTCGTCATAGACCGGTTGGTCCCAGTTGGACTTGATCGGCGTGATGATGCGCGTGACCTCGTAGAGACCCTTGGCGGTCTCAGGCGAGAGGTAGAGCGCCTTGGCGAATTCCCAGGCTTCGGATTGATAGGTGCTGGCCTTGGTGACGCCCAGCATGGTGCCGCCGTAGACCGAAGTGCGGCGCCCGCCGGGCTCCCAGGCGGGGAGTGGCATCAGTTTGAATTTACCGGTCATGGTCAGCAGGTTGTTGCGCGTGTGGCCCGCATACCAATCGGGGGCGAGCATGCTGACGACGTAGCCTTGCATGATCAGCTGGCTGGTGGCGGGCCCGACCGGGAGCTCGCCGGTGACGCGATTGGGCCCGGCATACCAGGTGGCGAGCTGGCTGAGGATGCGGACGTTGATTTCCGAATTCAGCGCCGGCTCGCCCTGGGCGTCGAAGTAGCCGCCGCCGGCCTGCAGCAGGAAAACCTCATGAAACTGCAGGGCGGTGGGCCCGCCGCTCAGGATCCAGCGGTCCGTGCGACCGTCACCGTCGAGGTCACCCATGAGCGGGCGCATGACCCGGAAAAAGTCGTCCCAGGTCTTGACTTGGGACACGTCGATGCCGGCCGCCTCGGTGAGGTCGGCGCGATACATCAGCATGACCGGATGGACATCGTGCGGGAGGCCAAAGATGCGACCCCGGGAGGTCCAGGGACTGAACGACGGGGTGTTGATGGCGTCGCCGACCTGCTCCGCCTCAAGGCGGTCGGTGAGGTCAACGAAGCCGACGTCCTCGATCGGCCCGGCGAAGATCTGGCCGATGACCGAGCGTTCCACTTCGATCAAGTCGCCCACGGGGGTATCGGCGTAGAAGCCGGTGAGCATGCGGCTGTTCAGCGCCGCGCCGCTGAGCAGGGTGACCTGGACCGGTGTCGCGGGGTGCTGGGCGTTCCATTGCGCGGCGATGTGCTCCGAGAGCATCGCATGGTCGCGGGAGAACAGCCAGAAGACCATGCCGGGCCGCGGGGTGACGGGCAACAGGGCGACAAGGAAGCTGGAGCCGAGGGCGAGGATGACGAGCAGCCAGACGCCGGGGGAAAAGTAGCGCAGCATTGGGGTGACTGACGGGGTGACTCCCGTTCAGTTTGCGGTCCCGGCCGCGACTGCAACCTCGGAGTGTCCGCGGAGGACAAAAATGTGTCTTCATCCCTTCACCGCGCCGCCGGTGAGGCCGGCGATGAATTCGCGCTGCAAGAGCAGGAAGAGGCACATGACCGGCGAAATCGACACAATCGTGCCCGCCATGATCAGGCCGTAGTCGGTGCCGTAGAGGCCCTTCAGGTTGTTGAGGGCGACGGACAGCGGCTGGAGGTCGGGCGATTGCAGGATGATCTGCGGGCTGATGAAGTTGTTCCAGGTGCCCATGAAGCTGATCATCAGGAATGCCCCCATCATTGGCCGCACCAAGGGCAGGACCAATTCAAAGAAGATTCGGGCCTCGCCGGCGCCGTCGATGCGCGCGGCCTCCAGCAGTTCGCGCGGCACGCCGTTGATCATCGCCTGGCGGAAGAGGAAGACGCCGAAGGCGGGCGTTAGGCCGGGGAGGATGAGGCCGGTGTAGGTGTTGAGCAGGTCGAGCTGGTAGAGGAGCTGGAAGCCGGGGGCGAGGAGGAGGGGGCCGGGAATGATCAGGGCGGTGAGCACGAGGGTGGTCACGGCCTCGCGTCCCTTGAACTCTAGTTTGGAAAGAGCATAACCGCCCATGGAGCAGAAGAGCACGGTCAGGATGGCGTGAACGGAGGCGAGAAACGCCGAATTGAGCATCGCGCGCGGGATGCCGAGTTCGGTGAACAGCCGGATGAAGTTGTCCAGCGTGATGCGGTCCCAGCCAATGCCGAACAGGCCGTCGCCGGCGGGAAGGAAGAGCGTGGCGGCATAGTCCAGACGGCTCTTCAGGGCACCCGCCAGCATGTGCGCAAACGGGATCAGCGTGATGATGGCGAAGACGACCAGCATCACGTAGACCAGCGCGGCGGCGATTTTCTTGGCGGGCATGGTCAGACTTCCTCCCGGCGCTTGAGCAGCTTGCGCTGAATCAGGGCGATGGTGATGAGCATCAGGGCGAGCACCCAGCCGATGGTGCTGGCGTAGCCGAGGTCGCCGGTCTGGAAGCCGGTTTGATACAGATACATCACGATGGTGAGGCCGCGGTTGTCGGGCCCGGCGCTGTCGTTGAGCATGATGTAGCTCAACTCGAAAAGCTGGAAGCTGCCGATGATGGAGAGCAGGGTGACGAAGCCGGCGATCGGGGTGATCTCCGGCAGCGTGATGTGCCAGAAGCGCTGCCACGGGCCGGCGCCGTCGATCTCCGCCGCCTCCAGCAGGTCCTTCGAGACGTTCTGCAGGGCGGCGAGGAAGTAGACCATGTTGAAGCCGGCATACATCCAGACCGCGGCGATGATCAACGCGCTCATCACGTAGTTCTGCGTCCACGCGAAATCCGGGTTCCACGCCGACGTGAGGTTGTGCAGCATGACGTTGAGGAGTCCGGTGCGGCGCTCAAAGATCGGCGCAAACAGCATCGCGACGAACGGCAGGCCGACGAGCGAGGGCGAGAAAAAGATCAGCCGGAACAGGGCGCGGCCCCTCAGGGCGGGGCGGTTGAGCAGCAGGGCCAGGCCGAGCGCGATGGGCAGTTGGATGAAGAGCGAACCGAGGGCGAACTTCACCGTGTTGCCGGTGGCCTGCCAGAAAAGCGGGTCGGTCAGGAGGAACTTGAAATTGTGCAAGCCGACCCATTCGGAACGACCGGGGCCGTAGGTTTGTTGCATCGCGAGGGCTAGCGAATGCACCAACGGCCACACCGTGAACAGCGCGAAGAGCCCAAGGAACGGCGCGAGGAAAAGCCACGGAGCGAGATTCAGGCGGCGCTTCACGGCTGGTCCTCCTGCAGGAATACGTTGCGGGAGATCAGGCGCTGCAACGACGCCTGGGCCTCGTCGAGCAGGCGCTGGGACTCGGGCAGGAGGGCGTCGGCATCATAGATGCCGTTGCGGTCCGCGTAACTTTTCAGCGCGATGGCGACACTCACGAGCATCTGGGCGGCCGTCTCGTTGTAAGGGGAGGAAGGGCGCGGGGGGACGTCGGGCGCTTGTTCGATAAACATGCGGCCGAGCGGCTGCCCGCTGAAGAAAGGATCAGGCTCGTCGTAAAACGGCAGCTTCCACATCGGCTTGGCGGGCGAGATGATGGAAGTCTCGCGAAAGGTGTGCTCGGCTAGATCGGGATTGAGGTAGAGGTATTTGGCCAGGGCCCAAGCCTCCTCGATGTGCGGGCTCTTTTTGTTGAAGCCGATCATCGTGCCACCAGCGACGCTCGTGCGGCGTCCACCCTTGGTCCAAGCGGGCAGGGGCATGACCTTGATCAGGCCGGCAAGCCCGGGGTTCTCGACTTTCCACATGCCGGCCATCCAATCCGGCATCAGAGTGCCGATGACAATGCCATCGAGACGCTGGCGGTGCCCCGCGGCGGTCGAGGCGCCAACGTCGATGCAGGTGCGGTCCGGCCCGGCATACCACGTGGTGATTTCGGCGAGGACCCGCGCGCTGATTGGGTTGTTAAAGGTCGGATTGTCGTTCGCGTCGAACAACGCGCCGCCGGACTGCAGGATGAGCATGTTGATCACATCACCGCGCGTTTCGGCGGCGGTGAGCAGGTAGCGGTCCGGCCGGCCATCGCCGTCGAAGTCCTGCTGCAGCGGCTTCATGACGCGGAAGTAGTCCTCCCAGGTCTCGATCTGCGACACGTCGATGCCGGCGGCCTCGACGAGGTCGGAACGATAGGCGAGGAGCACCGGGTGCACGTCGTGGGGCAGACCGAAGATGCGGCCGCGCGAAGTGTAGGGCGCGAAGGACGGGGTGTTGATCAGGTCGTAGATGCCCTCGTCGTGGAGCCGCTGGGTGAGGTCGTAGAAACCAACTTCGTCCACGGGGCCGAGGAACGCCTTGGCGGCGATGCCCAAATGCACCTCCAGCACATCGGCGACCGGCGTGCCGGAAAGGAAGCCGGCCAGCATGCGGCGCTCCAACGCGCGGGCATGGAGGAGATGCAGGCCAAACTGGGCGTCAGGGTGCTCCCGGTTCCATTCAGCGACGAGCGGCACGTAGGCGTCGTAGTGAAACTTGGCGGAGGTCCAGACCGGGATACCCTCTACCTTCTTGGCGGGCAACAGGGCGACGATGGTGGTGGTGACGACGGCGATCGTGAGGATCACCAAGGCGCCGGGGGAAAAGAAACGGCCGACCAGATTGCGCAGCATCCGGATCATCAGAGGGAAGAGCAGCGAACGCCGACAAACGCGCCGGGACAACGGCGGCAGGAAGGCGGGCTGAGGCGGGAACGTGGCATGGGACGATAGACCCGGTTACCGTGGCGGGTGAAGGGGGTTTGGCAACCCGGAATCTGGGCAAAGCGCGACTCCGTGCGCGCGACTGGAGCGGGACCGAGGCCGGCGCCCGCCGCCGCGGCATGAAAATCATTTCAGTTCTTGCGGCGCCGTTTTTTTTGCGCCAAGTTCCGCGGCCTGTCTCTCAAGGCGCGGTAGCCAAGTGGTAAGGCCGAGCTCTGCAAAAGCTCTATGCGCCGGTTCGATTCCGGCCCGCGCCTCCACTCCTAGAAGGGAGTGCGAGGGGCTTCAACTTGGGACGGCGACCGGCGGGGTCGTGTCGCCCCTCTGGTATTCCATCTGCAGCGTAAACCGGAAAATGCTGCCTTCGCCCTTGCGGCTTTCGACCGAGATCGAACCGCCCATGAGCTCGCACAGGCGCTTGGAGATGGCGAGGCCGAGGCCGGTTCCGTTGCGCCGACGAAGGAGCGAACTGTCGACCTGGCTGAAGGGCTGGAAGAGCTTGTCGATTTTGTCGGGATCGATGCCCACACCGGTGTCGGTGATGGTGAAGAACAGGCGCAGGGTGTGCAGGCCGTTGACGGACTGCAGGCTCTTGCTGCAAGAGAGGGTGACATCGATGCGGCCGCGCTCGGTGAACTTCACGGCGTTGCCCAGCAGGTTGGTGAGGATTTGCCGCAGCCGGGTTTCGTCGCCCAGCACGATGGCGGGCACGTCGTCGGCGATGTCGCAATTCAGTGAGACTCCGCGACTGCGCGCTTCCTGAGTAAAGAAGGCGCAGACGTCGCTGAGCGTCTTGTGCATCGCAAAGGGCGCGTTCTCGATCTCGATCTTGCCGGCCTCGATCTTGGAGAGGTCGAGGATGTCGTTGATCAGCTTGGCGAGGGACTGGCCGCTGCGGCGGATCATGTTCACGTGCTCGCGCTGCTCGTCGTTGAGTTTCGTGCCCGCAAGCATGTCGGCGAATCCGCTGATGCCGTTGATCGGCGTGCGAATCTCGTGGCTGACGACGGCGAGGAAATGGCCCTTGGCTTGGTCGGCCGCCTCGGCGGTCTCCTTGGCGCGGAAGAGGGCGGCCTCGGCCTGTTTGCGCTCGGTGATGTCGTGGCCCACGGCCTGGTATTCAAGGATGGCGCCTCGGTCGTCGTAGATCGGGCGTTGGGTCCAGCTGATGGTGACCCCCCGGCCGTCGGCGAGCAGCAGCTCGTGTTCGCGGGTTTGGGTCTCGTGGCTGGAAATGTGTCCGGCGTCGAGGAAGGGGATGGGCTCGCCGACCAGCTCGGCGCGCTTCTTCCCGAAGGCGCGAGTAAAGGAGCCATTGACGAAAGTCAGGCGGCCGTCGGGCTTGTAGCGGCAGATGAGGTCGACCTGATCCTCCACGATGCCGCGGTAGCTGGCCTCGACCTTTTGCAGCGACTTGGCCATGCGCTCGATTTTGCGGGCGAGGCCGATGATCTCGTCATGGTCGGAGGGTTCGGCTTCATCATCCGTGTCGGTGGGCGCAGCGTTGGCGGTTTCGCCGAGCGAGCGGATGCGCTCGATCATCGTGCGGTCCCACACTTAGCCGGCGAGAACGAGGAGCACGCAGCCCGCGATCGCCAGACCCACCACGTAGAAGGCCGGGCCGAGGCGCTCGCGGATCTCCTCCTGGACGATGGTCGCCAGCAGGGCGCTCACCAAAGCCACGGCAAGAGTCAGGATGAGGATCGTCTTGCGATGCGCGGAATCCAGCATGGCGGTAGTCGGAAGGTGCGGGGCGGGCGGTGAAAAGTCTAACCGAAACATGCGTGACGGAGGAATTGGTTGCACTGTCAGATGAAGCCGTCTTCAAGACCTGCCGCGTCACCCGCTATCGCTCAACCCCTCGTCTCCATCGCATGTCTTCGTCACCCAAGCAGGCCCTCATTTTTCAAGGCGGCTGGTCCGGCCACGAGCCGGTCAAGTGCGCCGAACTCTTCGCCACCAAGCTCACGGAGCGCGGTTTTGCCGTCGAGGTCGTCGACCGTCTGGAGGTGCTGGAGGATGCGGAACGCCTGAAAGCACTGGACCTGATCATACCCCTCTGGACCTGCGGCCAGCTGAGCGGCCCGCAGGAGAAGAATCTCGTCGACGCGGTGATCGCGGGCACGGGCATCGCGGGATTTCACGGGGGCATGTGCGACGCCTTCCGCGGCTCGATCAATTACCAGTGGATGACCGGCGGGCAGTTCCTGAGCCATCCGGACAACCTCAAGGACTACACCATCCGCATCGTGAACCATGCCGATCCGATCACGGTCGGAATCCCGGATTTCAAGGTCAAGAGCGAGCAATATTACATGCTCGTTGATCCGCGCAACGAGGTGCTCGCCGTGACCACGCACCAATCGGTGAACGCACCCTGGACCAACGGCGTGGAAATGCCGTTCGTCTGGAAGAAGGTGCACGGCGAGGGCCGCGTTTTTTATTCCGCGAGCGGCCACCAGCGCAGCGAGTTTGATGATTTCCCCGAGCAACTGGAGCTGACGCTTCGTGGCATGGCTTGGGCGGCGCGTTAATCTTTTTTCATGAAACCCCACTTCTCCAACCCCGCTGACATCAAGGTGGCCGTTGTCGGCTACGGCGGCATCTACAACATGGGCCGGATCCATCTGCTCGACGTGCAGAACGCCGGTATGACGCCCCGGGCGGTCGTGGAGCTCGACGCCGCGCGATTGGCACTGGCGCCGCAGGATTTTCCCGGCATCCAGACCTACACCTCGATGGAGACCATGCTGGCGGAGTCCGACGCCAATCTCGTTATCCTTATCACGCCGCACAATACCCACGCGCCGCTTGCCTTGCAGTGCATCGCGGCCTGGCGCCACGTGGTGTGCGAGAAACCCTTTGCGGTCACGACCGAAGAATGCGATGCGATGATCGCAGCCGCCCAGCAGGCCGGCGTGATGGTTTCGACTTTCCACAATCGGCACTGGGATGGCTCGGTGATGAACGCCCTTGAGGTGCTCAAATCCGGTCGGTTGGGCGAAATCGTCCGCGTCGAGGCCCACATGGGTCAGCGGCAGAAGCCCGGCGATGTGTGGCGCGGCAGCAAGAGCATCTCCGGCGGCATCCTCTACGACTTGGGCGTGCACCTGCTCGAATACTCGCTGCAGCTGATCAATTCGGAAATCACCGAGGTCACGGGCTTTTCGAAGCGCGGCTTTTGGGCGCCCGAGACCCGTTGGAAGGACGACACCATCGAAGACGAGGCCTTCGCGGTCGTGCGTTTCAAGAGCGGCGTGTGGCTCACGCTCTGCATCACGCATATCGATTCACTGCCCAAGCGCGGCTTTGTCGAGGTGACCGGCACCAAGGGCTCGCTATGGTGGGACTACGAGAAGCACGAGATCGTCACCCGCGACGGCAACACCTCGACGGTGGTTCAAGGCCGCAACCCGAAGGAGCAGTGGGAAAACTATTACGCGAACATCGCTGACCACCTCAGCAAGGGCGTGCCGCTGGTCATTACCCCCGAATGGGCGCGGCGTCCGATCCACATCCTCGACCTCGCCAACCAGAGCGCGGCGCAGGGCAAATCGCTGCCGGCGCGGTATAGCTGAATTGGTTAACCCGGGGTCGCGGAGGGATGTAGGGCGGGGTCGCTGACCCCGCCTGCGGATGTTCGGGGCATAAGGCGGGGTTCGGAGTCCCCGCCCTACATTAATGCGGAAATAAAAAGGCCGACCCATCGGGTCGGCCTTTTGCTGACGGGAAGCGCGGAATTACTTCGCCCGGTTCCAGGACTTGGCGAGCTCCTTGCGGAGGATGGCGGCATCGGGCCAAGCGGGGGAGAGGCCGGTGATGTTGTAGCCGGCGCCGCCCGCGTGGTAGGGCCCGAGCTCGGGGCAGACATACAGCGTGCGGTCGGCGTTCTGCTTCGCGCCTTTCCAGAGCTTGAAGAGGTCGTCG
>JAPOIC010000026.1 GCA_029979145.1 Opitutaceae bacterium | reverse complement strand
GTGAGAAACCTGCGCGACTTCGGCTATCGCGGACGCATCGTCGTGATCAGCTCCGAACTCGGCCCCGCCACCGACGCGCGCTACCAGGCCCTCGCCGTCGACCTGCTGCTCAAGAAGCCGGTGAAGTTCAACCTCGTCCCCGGCCTCCTCGACACTCTGCCGAAGGCTAAAGTCGATAGCTGAAGAAAATTCCGGCCGACCATTGGTTCGCATCCCCGCGTTGCACCACCAAGGGCGAATCCGCCGCGTCACCCAAGAGGCGTTCGGCGTTGAGGAAGGCAATCACGACGGCGCGTCGTGAGACTGGCCGGATTACCCGCAGGCCCCAACCCGCGGAGACCAAACCCGCTTGGGGTTTGAATTGCGGCAATCCACACGCCGCCGCATCCGCCGCGTTGATTCCGAAATAGGCATCCACGAATTCGGCGCTCGCCCAGCGTGCGCTCGGCCCGGTGGCAACGATCCAAGGCGGACCGGCGGCCGCGGTCAGCCGCCACGACCGATCAAGCGAGACATCGAGCACCAACCCTTCGTGACCGCCCAAAGCGTGTTGCAGTTCGGCCTCCGCCGACCAGTCATCCCGCTCGAAACGCACGAACGCCCCCGCCTGCAAGGCGGCGTCGACTTCATGCAGTCCGGTCAGCTCGGTCGGATCGTCTCCAGAAATTAGGAAGGGACTGTCGCCATCGGCATCGCGGCCGAAGTCCACGCTCACCAGCGGTCCCAGGCTCCAGCCGTCGCTCTCCCAGGCCAGATACCGCGCTCCCTGCGCCACCGAAGCGGTGAAGCATTCACCATAGGCCGCGCGCAGGTCGGGCACCAGCATCACTTGCTGATGATCCGCGCCCGGGAACGCCGGCGCGGTCAATACCCCCCCACCCACTTCAAACGACCAACCTGTTTCGCGTTCAGGCCCCGGCTGCGCGATCGCGCAGCTCGCCGAGACACCCAAGGCCACGACCGAAGTTCTGATCCAAGCGAATGCGTTCATATCCGCGCACTACGCGTCGGCCGACCCGGCGGATGCATTCGTCCACCAATCGTCACCAGCCGCCAAACAGGTCGTCCCAACAGTGCGCGATGGCCGGCAACTCCGCCTCGGGCAGCTGGGCCGCAAAGGGAAGCTTCTCCGCCGCGGCCAGATCGCCGAGGAACGCCGCGATCGCGTTCAACAACGCCGCCATCAGCGCGCAATCCACGCGGCTGCGGTCGTCGTCGGCCCGGTGGTGGAAAAACCGTCCTCCCGCGCAGTTCGGCCGCATCAGGGTCAGGCCTGGCACGCCGGCCGCGTTGAACGGGAAATGGTCCGCGTAGGGCAGCACGCCGTAGTCACGCCGGTAGTAATGGTCGAACCGAGCGAAATACGGACGCAGCAGGTCGTCAACCTCTGCCGGCGCGCTGCCCGAGAGAAGGTTCCAGCCCAGCAGCGACCCGAAACTGTCGAGGTTGAACATCAAGCGTCCTTCGCGCTTGAGTTCGGCGCGATGCCGCCGCACGTAGGCCGAACTGCCCACCGACAGCTGTTCCTCAGCGCCGAAAGAAATCAGCCGGATCGTGCGCAGGCGCGGCCGCGGCGCGAGCACGAGCGCCAATTCGATCAGGCCCACCGTGGCGGAGCCATTGTCGTCGGCGCCAACCGAGTCCGCCTGCGTATCGTGATGGCCGCCGACAAACAACACGCCCGCGTCCGGATCCGAGCCCGGCAGGTCCGCGATCACGTTTGCCGACTCGGCCGGATGCGAGCCTCCGCTCACCCGAAACCGCGCCCGCGTGGCGCCGCGTTCCTTCCAGCGCCAAGCGTCAAGGAAAGCCACGTTCAGCGCCGGCACCACGCCACAGGCCGCGGCATAAGCCGGGAAAATCGCATCGGCCAGGGCCGTGGCCCCCGGGTTGCGCACGTCCGCCATGAGCACGCCGACCGGCCGGGCCGACACGAGCCGGCCGTAATTTTCGCGCGACTCGATGTGGCAGCCGAAGTGCATCACGATCCGGTCGCGAAAGAGTTCATCGAGCGCGGGACGTTGGTAACCGGTCGCCCCTTCGAAAAACACCAGCGGCGCCTCCACCCACTCGCCATTCGTGCCCGGCGCATTCGCGAACAACGAACACCCTGCGTCGTGCCACGCGCCGTCATAGTAAACTTGCAGCTCCTGCGCCGTGACCACGCGGGCCGACACTGGAAAGGTCTCGCGCGTGACGACAGCCCCCGCGGCTTGCAACTCCGCCGCCACCCAGTCGGCGGCGGCCGCCTCGCCTCTGGTGCCTGCCAGACGCACCCCGATCGTGTCGACCAAGTGCCGCAGGTGATGATCGAGTCGTGACGGGTCAATGAGATCCATGGCGCATCCAATTCCGCCGCGTCGCGCGGCGACAATCGAAAAGCACGGTCAGGACCAATTCCGGTTTACTCGCACGCCGAGGTCCGGCCTGATGGCCGCGTCATGAGCGAAATCGTGCTGCCCCTGCCCGCCCGCCCCGGCAACCCCCGCAATTCCGAAGGCGCCTTTGTGCCGCTGCGCGACGGCCGCCTGCTTTTTGCTTGGTCGTGCTACCGCGGCGAAAGCTGGCAGGACCACGCCCAAGCCGACATCGCGGGTTGCGAGTCTCGTGACGAAGGCCGCACGTGGGGCCCGCCCCGCGTGCTCGTGCCGAATGAAGGCCGCTGCAATGTCATGAGCGCCTCGCTCCTGCGCCTGGCCGATGGGCGCATCGCGTTGTTCTACGCCCAGAAAAATTCCGCCCTCGATTGCCGGCTGCGCCTGCGCACCTCGGCCGACGAAGGCGCCACGTGGTCGGAACCCGTCCTTTGCAACCCGGCGCCCGGTTATTTCGTGACCAACAACGACCGCATCATCCAGCTGCGCTCGGGCCGGCTCGTCGCCCCCGCGGCATATCACCGACCGAAGTCGCCGGACGGCGCCATCGAGGCGGGAATCGACAGCCATGGCGAGGTCACCGTTTTCCTCTCAGAAGACGCCGGCGCCAAGTGGCGAGAAGCGCGGCAGCGGGTGGGCGTCAGCGAAAAAATCGATTCCGGCCTGCAGGAACCCGGCGTGATCGAACGCAGCGACGGATCCCTCTACGGTTGGGCCCGGACCACCGACGGCTGGCAATGGGAATTCACCTCCACCGATGGCGGCGAGACATGGTCTGAACCGCAGCGCTCGCGCTTTGCCGCGCCCTGCAGTCCGCTTTCGATCAAATGCATCGACGCCGCCGGTCGCTGGCTGGCGGTGTGGAACGACCCCAAGGCCCCCGTCACTGCGGAGATCGCGTGGGGCACCAATTCCAGCTGGGGCCGCACTCCCCTCGCCTTGGCCACGAGCGCGGACGAAGGCGCCACTTGGTCCGCGCCGCGGTCGATTGAGGACGATCCGGAGCGCGGCTTCTGTTACACCGCGATCCAGCCCGTCGCCGACGCGGTGCTGCTCGCGTATTGCTGCGGTGGCCGCGGCACGGCCGTGCTCCAAGACAGCTGCGTTCGCCGCGTGCCGTTCGCAGAATTGCCGCAACAGACCGCCGAGCCGGCTGGGTGCCCACGCCATGAAATACGCCGCCACGGGCGGGGCCATGGGTTGACCAAGGCCAATTGAGCCCATTCGGGCGTCTCATCGTGCCCGACCGGGCAGTTTTGTGACATTCCGGTGACGCCTGGTCTTGCCCCCGGCGGGGCGGGCCGTCCATCGTCGCCGCCATACCCCCTATGATTGGCACGATTCTCACCATTCTCGGCAGCCTCGGGCTCTTCCTCTTCGGCATGAAGGTGATGAGCGAGGCCCTGCAAAAGCTCTCCGGCGAGCGTCTGCGCGGCATGATGCGGACGATGACCAGCAACCGCTTCGTCGGCCTCGGCACCGGTTTCGGCATCACCTGCCTCGTCCAGTCGTCGTCCGCCACGACCGTGATGATCGTGAGCTTCGTCAACGCCTCCTTGCTGACCGTCACCGAGGCGATCGGCATGATCATGGGCGCCAACCTCGGCACGACCACGACGTTCTGGATCGTGTCGTTCCTCGGTTTCAAATTCAGCATCTCCGCCATCGCCCTGCCCCTGATTGGCGTGGCGTTGCCGCTGATCTTCTCGCGCAAGCCGCGACTGCGCGACACGGGCGAGTTCGTCATGGGCTTTGGCATCCTGTTCCTCGGCCTGATGTTCCTGAAGGACTCCGTGCCGGACATCCGCAACAGCCCCGAGATCCTCGCCTTCGTGCAGGACTACACCGGCCGAGGTCTCGTCTCGGTCTTCTTCTTCTTCATTTTCGGCACCATCCTGACCGTTGTGGTCCAGTCGTCTTCGGTCGCCGGCGCGATCACGCTGACCATGGCCTACAAGGGTTGGATCGATTACCCCAGCGCCTGCGCCATTATTCTCGGCGAAAACGTCGGCACGACCATCACGGCCAACATCGCCGCGATGGGCGGCAACACCAACGCCAAGCGCGCCGCCCTCGCCCACTTCGCGTTCAACATCATCGGCGTGATCTGGGCCATCGCGCTCTTCGACCAGTTCTCCGGGCTGGTCGACTGGATCATGCCGTGCGAAGCTACGCAAAGCGCCAACATCCCGCTGCACATGGCGGCGTTCCACTCGCTGTTCAACCTGACAAACATCATCCTGCTCATCGGCTTCGTCTCGCAACTCGGCCGGCTGGTGGAGCGCCTCCTGCCCGACCGCAAGGGCAAGTCCGTCGACCACGTGCTGCACGACTCGGCCTTCCTCCCGCAGACCGGCGAGCTCAGCATCGCCGAGGCCGAGCGCGACGTGCAGCGCATGGGCAAGCTCACCCGCGACCTCATGACCGGCTTCGTCGAGCTCGTGCTCAATCCCGACAAGGACCTGAGCGACCGCGTGCGCGAGCTGAAAAAGCTGGAGCAGGAGAGCGACCGCCTCGCCTTCCAGACCACGAGCTATTTGCTCAAGTGCTCCGCCAACCGCGTGAGCGACAACTCCATGCACAAGGTCACCGCCATGCTGCGCGTCGTGGCCGAGCTAGAGGACATCTGCGACTGCGGCTCCCGGCTCGTCATGCTGGCGGAGCGCAAATACCGCAAGCGCCGCGCCCTCGCGCAAGAGACGATCCACCAAGTCGAGCAATTCGCCAAGATCGTGCTCCAGTTCATGGACTTCTACTCGTCCCGCATCGACCGCGGCGTCGCCGCGCAGGACATGGAAACCGCCTACCAGCTGGAGAACACCATCGACCGCTTCCGCAAGGAGCTGCGCCGTGAATCCCTCAAGCGCATGAGCGCGAGCGGCGAGACGGTGAAGGCCGAGATGATCTACATCGATATGCTCAACAACATGGAGAGCATCGGCAATCACTCGCTCAACGTCCTGCAGGCCCTGAGGCACCGCGACTGAAGGCGAAGATGACGGCCTCGCGCATTGCCAGCGGCGCGGGCGGAGTCTAGCGCTGGCGACCGACCATGCGGAATCCTTTGAATTCCATTGCGTGTCGGCTCGTCGGGCGCCCAGGGGGGCGTCCGGTCCCCTCCACGACCTATTCCGCCGAATCCCGCCATGAAAACTGATGTCGCCATCATCGGCGCCGGGCACAACGCCCTCGTCGCCGCCACCTATCTCGCTCGCGCCGGCCTCGGCGTGCGCGTCTTCGAGCGTCGCCCGACTATTGGCGGCGCCACGCTCAACGAAGAGCTCTGGCCGGGCTACACGTTTTCCACCGGTGCCCATTTGCTCCACGCCTTTCCCGCGCAGTTGGTGAAGGAACTCGGCTTGAAGGAGCACGGCTTGGTCGCACTGCCCCGCGATGAAGTGATCTACCTTCGCAGCGACGGCCGGTATCACTCGAATCTCGATTTCGACCTGCCCAACCACCTCACCGCCCGCTCGAAGCTCACGGCGGACGAGCGCACGGGGTTGGAGCGCTACGACGCTTTCAAGCGGGACTTTCTTTCCCTGGTGCGACGCTACCTGCTCACGGTGCCACCCACGCTCGACGAGTTGCGCCGCGCCGCCACCGGCACGCCTGCCGCCAAAGCGGTCGAGCTGGCCACAACGCTCAGCCTCTGGGACCTCCACGATCACTTCCTGCCCACCGAGCGGCTGCGCGAACGCGTCGTCTCCGAGGCCTCCGCCTTCGCTGCCAATCCCGGCGCCTTTAGCCTCGCCTACAGCGCGATCGACTGGCCCGACCTCGCCACCGGCGAAAAGGGCCCGTGGGGCTTCGTCCGCGGTGGCATGGGCCGGCTGCCGGCCATCCTCGCCGACCTCGCGCGCGCCGCCGGCGCCACCATCCACACCGACTCTCCGGTGCAAAGCGTCGTCGTGCGCGACGGCCGCGCCACCGGACTTCAATTGGAAAGCGGCGACGAGATCGAGGCCCGTTTGGTGCTGTCGACCGCGGACCCGAAACGCACCTTCCTGAAACTGCTGCCGCCTGACGCCGTCGACGCCGGCCTGCGCACGCGCATCGCCGGGCTCAACTCCCACGTCAGCTGCTACAAGTTTCTCGCCGCCATCGACGAGCTCCCGCAATGGCAGGGCTGGGACGGCGATCCCGACCTGCCGCATCGCGGCGCGGTGCAGCTCGAGATGAACCGCGAGGCGATCACGCGCTGCTACGCCGAGGTCGAGGCCGGCGAAGCCCCCGCCCGCCCGATGATGAGCTTCAACCCCCCCTCCCGCCTCGACGACTCGCTCGCGCCCGCCGGCAAGCACACCGCCTCGGTCTACGTTTACTCCGCGCCCGCCAAGCTCGCCCGCGGCAACTGGGACGAACGCAAGGAGGCAATCGCCGAACGGCTCATCGACCAAATCACGGAGTATGCACCCAACTTCCGTCGCTCAATCCGACACTACGAGTTGCGCACGCCGCTCGACCTCGAGCGCAAGCTCGCGCTGACCGACGGCTGCATCTGGCACCTGCAGCACACTCCGGAACTCCTCCTCGGCAACCGGCCGCTGCCGGAACTCGCCCACTACCGCGCACCCATCGCCGGACTTTACCTCGGCGGCGCCGGCCAGCATCCGGGCGGCGAAGTCAGCGGCATTCCCGGTCACAACGCCGCCCAAAAAATTCTCAAAGACCTCCACTCTTCCTGATTATGGCCCAGACGCTTCATCTCCTTTTCGACCCTGCGGAACTCCCCCGCATCCAAGCCACGCTCGCGCGTCCGGAATTCGCCGAATTCTGGACGGCGATGTGCACGAGTGATCGCGCAGCGGACGAGCGTTTCTTGCGCGAGGAAATTCGGCTCGATCATCCCGGCGGCGATCTCGCCCGCGCGGCGAACATCCTGCACCGCTGCGCCTTCGCCCATGCGATGACGCCGGACCCTCAGCAGGTCGCGCTCGCGCGATTGGCGCTCCAAAAGATCCTCGGCTACCGCCGATGGGACTGGGTGCTGGAGGCCGGTCGCGACACCGTCGGCGCGATGCGCAACGGCACCGTAAGCGTCGCCGTCGTGCTCGCCGCCGACTGGCTTGCCGAAGCGCTCAGCGCCGAGGAGCACGCGGCCGTCGTCGACTATATTGCGAACGAAGCCGGCCCGGCCGCCGAGCGCGCGGTATTCGGCATGACGCATCACGACGAAGTCGTGGGTTGGAGCATGGATCCGGATGCCGGCGGCTTCGATCAATCCTATCGCGACATCGATTTCAGCCGCTGGCCCGCCATCCTCGACGTCAACAACCTGCGCATCATCGCCACCTCCGGCCTGGCCGCCGCGGCCGCGTTTTTACACGGGCGGCATCCCCGCGCCGCGGGTTGGGCCGCGATGGCCGACGCCAGCATGCGGCTCTTTGTCTCCCGGCTCCCGGCCGACGGGAGCTTTCCCGAGGGTCCTGACTACTGGAGCTTCACCTACACCTACTACTGCGTGGCGGCCGAGTTGCTGCGCCGCCGATGCGGCCGCGACCTGCGCGACTCCGCCGACTTCCCCGCCATGGCCCGCTACGTGCAAATGGTCCACCTGCCCACGCGCAGCAATCCGGCCGGCTGCATCAATATCGGCGACGCCTTCATGACCGCCGGGGCCGAAGCGCTGGCTTGGATCGGCCGGCACTTTCGCGACGGCACCGCCAATCACCTCGTGCTTCGCCCCGGCACCATCCGCAATCTCACCAACTCCGCCTGGGCCGCGATCTGGTTCGACCCCGAGGTTCCGGACCGCCGCGCCGCCGACCTCACCACCGACCGCGTGTTGTTTCCCGGTATCGTGGTGTCGCGCTCCGGCTGGGACGCCGACGACTCGATTGTGGCGCTGCGCAGCGGCGAACCCGAAAATCACGAACACGCCGACCGCAACAGCCTGCTCTTCGTCGCGCACGGCGAGCGCCTGTTCTGGGATCCCCTCAAGGCCAGTTACAATCCAAACCATCCCAAGTGGCGACTGCGCCTGACCGAGGCGCACTCGACCGTGCTCATCGACGGCCGTGGCCACCAGTATCACCAGGGCGAGGAAGGCACCAACGCCTCGCGCGCCCACGCCACCCTCGTCGATCACCGCGTCGGCCCCGACTGGATGCTCGCCGTGAGTGACGCGGCGGCGGCCTACGCCGAAGCCGGGCTGCCGGTAATCCGCGCCCAACGCACGGTCCTGTTTCTCAAGCCCGACATCCTTATCGTCTGCGACGAGGTCGACCTGACCCAACCGCTGCCGGTGCAGACGCGCTGGCACGTGCAGAACGACGACAATTCCGGCGCAGTCACCACCGACGCAGAAGGCTTCACGGTTGCCCGTCCCCACGCCACGCTCCGGGCGCAGATTGCCGGCACCTCCAAATTCGCCGTGAATTCCGACACCCTGCCGATGCCGGCCGACGAAGGCGTCTACCCCTACGCCGCCGTGACCTCGCCCGCCGGGCTCACCCATCGACTCCTCACCGTTTGCAGCGCCGCCCCATTAGGCGAGGAACATCCAATCTGGAAAATCACCGCCGCGGACGACGGCTGGCACCTCACCGGCGCCCACCGCGGCCGGGCGGTCGACGTGCGCATCGCCCGGCGCACTAAGGGCGCCCCCGTAATCACGTTCTGAATGAAAGCCCCCGCCACCGTCACGACGCCGACCGCCTACCTCGCACAATTGCCGGAAGGCCGCAAAGCCGACGTCACCGCGTTGCACCGCGCCATCCGCCAGGCGGTGCCGGATCTCAAGCCCATCATCGTCTACGGCATGCTCGGCTACGGACCGTTTCACTACAAGTATGCCAGCGGCCGGGAGGGCGACAGCGCCATCATCTGCCTCGCGAGTCAGAAGAACTACATCAGCCTCTACGTCTGCGCCTGCACCTCCGAGGGCTACCTCGCCGAAGCCAACAAGGCGCGACTCGGCAAGGTCTCCGTCGGCAAATCCTGCATCCGCTTCAAGCACCTTGCGGACCTGAACCTCAAGGTTGCGCTCGAACTGGTGCAAACCGCCGCGCAGCTCGCCCGGCAGCCGGGTGGCTTCGCGATGTGACGCCAGCCGCGCGGCATCTTTCACGTATTTTCATTTCGCCCCGTGCCCGCCGGCTGCTTGGCTGCCTTTGCTTTCCATGACTACCTACCACCTCTCTCCGCGCGGGCGCGATCGCGCCGCGGGCACGATCAAGCAGCCTTGGGGCACACTCGCCGGCGCCCGGGATAATCTGCGCGCGCTGCGCGCCATCGGCAAAGTGTCCGGCCCCGTCACCGTGCTCGTGCACGACGGAGTCTATGAGCTGTCCGAGACCGTCAATTTTGGCCCCGAGGACTCCGGCACAACCTACGCCGCCGCCCCGCGGGCGCATCCGGTCTTTGAGGGCGGCGAGCGGCTTGCCGGTTGGAAAGTCGGCGAACGCAACGGCCGCACGGAATGGACCCTCGACCTCCCCGCCGTCGCCCAGGGCAAGCGCTTCTTCCGCTCGCTCTTCGTCAATGGCCGCCGCGCCCCCCGCGCGCGCTACCCGAAGTTCAGCCCCGATGCGAGGGGCGCGAAGAACGTCCTGCGCATCGGTGAGATCCTCGAGCCGGAGAAAACCGAGCTCTTCGCCGGCCGCGACACGTTCAAGCCCAAGCCCGGTGACGTCTCGCCCGACTGGGCTTCGTTGCCCTCCGCCGAATTCGTGGTGCTGCACTACTGGATCGAGGAGCGCCTGCCCAAGCCCGCGCTGAACCCGCGCACCGGCTGGGTGAGTTTCGGCCGCCGCAGCGCCTTCGCACTCTACGAGGCCTACGAGGACGCCCACGGCAACAACGACCTCGCGCGCTATTACATCGACAACCTGTTCGAGGCGCTGACCGAGCCCGGCGAATGGTATCTCAACCGCGAAACCGGCCGCCTGCACTACCTGCCCCGGCCCGGCGAGACCCCGGCCAACACGGAGGTGCGCGCCCCGCGCCTGCACTTGTTTCTCAATGCCAGCGGCCAGTTCTTCAACAGCGGCAAAGAAACTCTCGACGCGCATTGGACGGCGCACGTCCGCGACTTGTCCTTCCGCGGCCTGACCTTTCAGCACGCGGATTGGTATTCACCGGTGCCTGAGATTCCGGCGCACCACCACGCCTACGGAGAAGATCTTCCGATCGGCGGCAGCCCGCAGGCCGCCTGCTACGTGCCCGGCGCCATCACGTTTCGCGGCGCGCGCGGCTGCCGCGTCGAGGACTGCGAGATTCATCAAGCCGGGCTTTACGGCCTCTCTTTTGCCGACGGCTGCCGCGAATGCGCCGCCGTCGGCAACCACCTGCACGACCTCGGTGCCGGCGGCATCCGCGGCGGAGGTTCTGACTTCGACGGCCACACCGAAGCGCTCACCGGCCAGCTCACCATCACTGACAACCACATCCACACCATCGGCCGGATTTTCCACCAAGGCGTTGGCGTATTCCTCACCCACGCGGCCAACTGCACCGTCGCGCACAACCACATCCACGAGACCTGCTACACCGGCATCTCAACCGGTTGGACCTGGGGTTTCCGCGAAACGCCGTCCCGCAACAACCGGATCGAACATAACCTAATCCATGACATCGGCGCGGGCATCCTCAGCGACATGGGTGGTATTTACACGCTCGGCATCCAGCCCGGCACCGTCATTCGCGGCAACCACCTGCACCACATCTGGTCCCAAGCCTACGGCGGCTGGGGCATCTATCTCGACGAGGGCACCGCGCACTTCCTCGTGGAGCACAACCTCGTGCACGACACCAAGGACGCGCCGTTCAATATTCACTACGGCCGCGAAAACGTCGTCAGAAACAACATCTTCGCCCGCGGCGCGCATGCTTTGGCGTCCGTCTACCGCGTCGAGGCGCATCGCAGCGCGTCGTTCTTTAACAACGTCCTGATCGGCCCCTCCGAAAAGCTCTTCGCCGGCGGCTACCGCGGCGACATCCGCGACGCCCTCGTCTCCAACGCCAACCTCATCTGGTTCCCCGGCGCCAAGCTCCCGCCTTGCGGCCACCCCGCCACGCGCAAGGACGTCCCGCTAAAGTTCAGCTGGTCCGCTTGGAAACAGGCCGGCCACGACGCGCTGACCGTCATCGCCGACCCCAAGGTCACCGAAGGCCGCAAGACCTGGACCTTCGCCAAGAACTCCCCCGCCCTGAAACTCGGCTTCCAACCCTGGGACTGGTCCAAATGCGGCGTCCGCCCGCCCGGCAAGCGCTAATCAGGTGGGCCGTGCGCTCCGCGCTCGGCTTGCATCCTAAAAACCAAATTACACCGCCAGCAGCTTCACCAAGTTGAAGCCTGCATCGCCCGCTGACCATGCACATGATCCACCATCTCGCCTCTCCGTCACAGATATCAAACGCTCAGCTGCCTTCGTCTTCGACCCCGACGGTTACCGCATTGAGGCGGTGATCAATACCATGGATGGGAACGCTAATGGTCGCTAATCTTCGCTAATTCCGGATCAGCAAGAATCAGCGAAGATCAGCGTTCCTCAACTCCGCCCGCGGTCAGTTCCCTTCAGCCGTGAGCTCGGCGATGACCTTCGCGGCGTTGTCGTTCTTCGGGTCGAGGGTGAGAGACTGGCGGTAGGACGCGAGGGCCGCGGCCTTCTCACCGTTGGCGAGGAGGGCTTCGCCGAGGCTGTCGTGGGTGTTGCCGGAGAGGGGGTAGAGCTCGACGTTGAGCTTGAACACCGCGAGGGCGGCCGGGAGCTGCGATTTGCCGAGATAACGGTAGCCGAGGGAATTCAACTGCGACTCGTCGACGTAGTAGCTGCCGAAGTCCTGGGCCTTGAGCTCGACCAAACGCGCGAGGCCGGCGTCCACGCCCTCGGCGTCGATCACCTCCGCGAGGTGGTCGGCCAGCGCATGCTCCTTGAGGTCCACAAACTCGACGTCGAAGTGCAGGGTCGAACCCGCAGGAATGTCACCCACGGCGCGGTCGCCATAGCCGAGCGCGGCCGGGATGATAAGCGTGGCGCGGTCGCCGACGTGCAGGAGTGAGAAGCCCTCGTCCCAGCCCTTGATCACTTGGTGTTTACCGAGCGTGAAAGCAAACGGCGTGGCACGGTCGCGCGAGCTGTCGAAGACGGTGCTGTCATCCAGCTTGCCGGTATAGTGCGCCACGACCACCTGCCCCGGAGCGGGAAGCGGACCGGCGCCGTGATGCGTGATGGCATAGGCGAGGCCGGATTCCGTGGTGGTAAATTCCGGCGCGGTTCCCGCGCGGAGTAACGAGGTGGAGATGACCAGCAGGCCGGTCAGCGTCCGAAGGCGGGAAGAGATAATCATGCCGCCAGCATGGCCGGCTGGGGTTGGGCGGCAATCCCGGAGGTGGCGGCGGGTTGGGACAACCCGCCCTACCCACTGAAGCGCGTTGGGGTCAACGCGCTCCACCCGATCAGGGGTTATGATCGATCGGGTCGTCAGGCTCCTGGAAACGCGTCCGGTAGGTCTTGTTGCTGGCGGCGAGCTTCAGGAACACGTCGACCGGCACGACTTCCACGTCCTCGCTGAGGCGGGAAAAGATTTCGCGCACCTTCTCGACGGTGTTGCTCTCGCGCACGTGCATCAGGAGGAAATACGGACGCTGCGGGTTGAGTTGCATCAGCTCCTCGAGGTCGGCGGCGGCATCCGGCACAGGCCGGTCGACGGCGAGGTAGTAGTCGTAGCTGAGGAAGGGCTTGCCGTCGCGCAAGTCAAAGGAGCGGGCGGAACCGTAGCCGTTGATGAAGCCGATCACATTCGGGAACTCCTTGTAGTAACGGTCGACGAGTTCCTTCGGCAGGTCGGTATTGCCGACGTGGCGGTTGCCCTCGGAGTAGTCCATGATCTCCATCACGCGCAGGTCGAGTTGATCCATGAGCTCGCGGGCGTCCTTCATCAGGACCGGGAATTTGTCGGCCGGAATCGACTTGGGATACATGTAACCCGGGCCGCTGAGGCCGCCGACGAAGTAGTCGTTGGGCGACTTGTCCTCGTAGAAGAACTGCAGCGCCACGGGGTTGAGCCGCAGCCAGCCCATGAGCACCTGCCAACCGTAGGGAATCTCGCCGCGGCCCGGCTTGGTCCACGTGCCGATGCCCATGGAATCGGTGGCGAGGGCGGCGATGTAGACCTTCTTCTCCGCCGTCAGCGTCGCGTCGGGCGCGACGCTGTGGTTGTTGGAGAACTTGAAGTCGGGCGAGAGCGGGATCTGGCAGGTGAATGAAACGTTGGGCAGGTTGTGCAGGCCCTCCATTTTCAGGCCAAAGTTGCCGGTCAGCGTGGTGTGCTGGCCCTCTGTGTCCTTGCCGTAGGAGTGCCAGCCGATGACGGTGCTGGCTTCATTCTGTTTGCCGAGAAGCTTCTTCAGGAGCGCCAGTTCGGCGGGATGCTTCGGGTTGGCCGAGAGGTCGGCGCAGAACGCGCGCTGCATCACGGCGAAGTCGGCGACGCCCGGTTGCATCTCCATGCCGGCATGGCCGCCGAGCACGGCGTAGTAGTCGCGGGAGCAGCGGTCCCAATACTTGTCGACCGCCCACTGGTAGATCTCGGCGTCAGTCTTGCCGCGGAATATCTCGCGCAGGTCCTCGACCTTTTTCAGGCCGTGCTTCTCCGCGAGCGGGATGAGCTCCTCACTGACGACCACGGCGTCAAGGACGCCGGCTGCGGTGAACGCGACATTGACGGAGGCGCGCACTTCATGGTCCCAGACCACGTAGCCCTTGGCATACTGGCCGAACTGGGCGAGCGCGGCGTCGGCATCATTCAGGCCCAAGCGGGTGAACTTCGTGCCGTGGCGTTCCGCCATGAACTTGATCAGGGGGCGCACCGTCTCCCACTGCCAGTGCTTCGGGTATTCGAGGTAAACCCTCGGGTAGTCGCGGTTGGCGAGGCCTTGCAGGGAAATGAGCAGGACGTTCGTCGGGATGTCGCCATCCATCCGCCAGTTTTCGGACAGCGGGATGATCGTCGCCTCGGCGGGGATCATCATGCCCAGCAGGAACAGGTAGAAGAGCACCGTCGCGCCGGGGAAGCGCATGGTGCCCAGCGCATAGCCGGAGCCGATCGAGAGCACGGTCGCCAGGCCGACCACGATCGCGGCGACCACGACGGAGTTCCCGAGCGAGCTGCCGAAGCCGCCCACCGTCCATGCCTCGAGGTAGTTGCCGGGGTAGAAGCCGG
>JAPOIC010000226.1 GCA_029979145.1 Opitutaceae bacterium | reverse complement strand
ATCCTCGCGCTGCGGATGCACCTCCGGGTCGCCATAGACCTCGCTGGTCGACGCCTGGAAGATGCGGCAGCGCACGCGCTTGGCAAGGCCCAGCATGTTCATAGCACCCATCACCGACGTCTTGGTGGTCTTGATCGGGTTGAACTGGTAGTGCGGCGGCGAAGCCGGGCATGCGAGGTTGTAGATCTGGTCGACCTCAAACTTGAACGGGTCGATCACATCGTGTCGCACGAACTCAAAACTGGGATTGGCCAGGAGGTGCGCGATGTTGCTCTTGCGGCCCGTGAACAGGTTGTCGAGGCAAACGACTTCATGCCCATCGGCCAGGAGTCGATCGCACAAGTGGGAACCCAGAAAGCCGGCGCCGCCGGTGACGAGAATGCGCATGACACCAATCAGACAAACCACCCCGGTCTTGGCGAGTCCACAGTGCAGCGTCAGCTGGCCCGGGCCGCCGCCCCCGCTTCGTAGCGCTCAATCCACGCCCGATGCCACGGGGCGAAATCGCCGGCTTCGAGGTGCGTCCGGGCCTGCGCCATGAGGTCGAGATAGAAATGCAGATTGTGCAGTGTCAGCAGCGTGCAGCTCAGGATCTCGCCCGACACCGTCAGATGTCGCAGGTAGGCGCGGGAAAACTGCGTCGTGTAATTCACGATCTCCTCGCTGATCGGCCGCGCATCGGTGCGGTAGCGTTCGTTGCGCAGGTTCAACGGGCCGTCGGGCGTGAAGACGAGGCCGTTGCGCGCGACGCGCGAGGGCAGCACGCAGTCAAACATGTCCACGCCGAGCGCGATCATCTTCAAGATCTGCGGCGGTGTGCCGAGACCCATCGTGTAGCGCGGCTTGTCCGTCGGCATGAACGGCGTCGTCGCCCCGACTTGCTTCAGCATCTCCGGCTCGGGCTCGCCCACGCTCACGCCACCCACCGCGTAACCGGGGAAATCCAACGCCGCCAGTGACTCCGCCGCCTCGCGCCGCAAGTCGTCAAAAGTCGAACCCTGCACGATGGCGAAAAGGTGCTGGCCGTTGGCGAGAATGCCGCTGTCGGCGGCGATGTCGCGGCACTGCTTGGCCCAGCGGTAACTCCGCGCCACGGACGCGGCGCAGGCGTCGCGCTCGCAGGGCCAGGGCGGGCATTCGTCGATCACCATCGCGATGTCGCTGCCGAGATTGGTCTGGATGGCCATGACCTCCTTGGGCCCGAGAAAGCACTTGGCCCCGTCGAGGTGGGATTGAAACTCCACGCCGTCGTCGCGCATCTTGCGCAGCTTGGCCAACGAGAAGACCTGGAAGCCGCCGCTGTCCGTCAGGATCGGTCCGTCCCAGCCCATGAATTGGTGCAGGCCGCCGAGGTCGCGGATGAGTTCTGAGGTCGGCCGCAGGTTCAGGTGGTAGGTGTTGCCGAGGATAATCTGGGCGCCGATTTCCCGCAGGTGGGCCGGGGTCAGCGACTTGACTGTGCCCTGAGTCCCGACGGGCATGAAGATTGGGGTTTCCACCACCCCATGGCGGGTCTGCAACCGGCCGCGCCGGGCGGCGGTGGCGGCATCGGTCTTCAGGAGCTGGAAATGTGCGGGCATCGGGCGGGCGGCCCACACTACCCGCGCGCTTGACCCCTATGTCAACCCGACGATAGATGATGCCTTTGTGCTACTCGTTATTGACAACTTCGATTCGTTTACCTTCAACCTCGTCCAGTATTTCGGCCAACTGGGCGTGGCGCAGCGCATTTTTCGCAACAACGATATCACACCCGCCGAGGCCCTTGCGCTGAACCCGGACCGGGTGCTCGTTTCGCCCGGACCCTGCTCACCCACCGAGGCCGGCGTGTCGCTCGACATCATCGGCGCCTTCGCCGGCAAGAAGCCCGTATTCGGCGTGTGCCTCGGCATGCAGTCCATCGGCCAGTATTTCGGCGGCCGCATCGTTCGCGCAAAGCGCCTCATGCACGGCAAGACATCGCCGATCCGCCACCGCAACACCGACTTGTTCCAAGGTCTGCCCCAGGACTTCTCGGCCACCCGCTACCACTCCTTGCTCGTCGAGCGCGAGACCATGCCCGACTGCCTCGAGATCACGGCTGAGACCGCCGAGGGCGAGGTCATGGGCCTCCGGCACAAGACGCTCCCGATCTGGGGCGTGCAATTTCACCCCGAGTCGATCGCCACCGAAAACGGGATGAAGATCCTGCAAAACTTCCTGGCCCTTGCCTAACCCGCCCCACCATGCGCTGCCCCAAGTGCACTTCCATTGAAGACAAGGTCATCGACTCACGCATCAGTCGCGAGGGCAGCTCGATCCGTCGTCGCCGCGAATGCCTCGAGTGCGGCCACCGCTTCAGCACCACCGAATCGCTCGTGCGCGACGGGCTCGTCGTGATCAAGCGCGACGGCCGCCGCGAGGAGTTTGACCGCGAGAAGCTCATCCACGCCGTGCGCGCCGCCTGCCACAAGCGTCCGATCGACATCGAGCAGATGACCATGGTGGTCGACGACGTGGTCGACGTGCTCGAGGCCCAGTTCGAAAACGAAATCCCCTCCAGCGCCATCGGCGAAAACGTGATGCAGCGTCTCCGCGCCATCGACCAAGTCGCCTACGTGCGCTTCGCCAGCGTCTACAAGGAATTCCGCGACGTCTCCGAATTCATGTCGGAGATCAGCAGCCTGCCCAAGCCGAAGAAATGACCGCCGACCGCGCCGACCTGCGCCGGCTGCACTTCGTCAACGCGCTCTTCGCCCACGTCACCGGGCAGGACCTCTACCTCGCCGAGCAGATCAAGTCCGCCATCGCCTTCAGCCTGGCCGAGCTCGAGGACCAGACCGCCGCGCACCCGGACTACGCCGCGAAATACGACGCCGCCTTCAACGCCGCCGCCGCCCGCCTGATGGAGCGCGCCTTCGCCCACCTGCCGGCCCACGGCTTCTTTCACTGGGACGCCACGCGCACCCTGACATCCGCCACGCCGCTCTTCGCCCGCGACGAAATCATGACCGGCCTGAAGCAGCTCGCGAAACACCGCGAGGCCACTCTGCTCGTAACCAACCTCCGCCCCGCACTCATCCCCCCGCCCAAACGCGCCGTCGGCCGCCGCCTCCGCGATTACGACGAACTGCTGAATTTCATCCGCGACCTCGCCGCCGCCCGCACCGCCCCCACGGCCAACCTGCAGCTGCTGTTTTTGTAGGAGAA
Source organism: Opitutaceae bacterium (assembly GCA_029979145.1). GTDB lineage: Bacteria > Verrucomicrobiota > Verrucomicrobiia > Opitutales > Opitutaceae > Cephaloticoccus. Next base: position 419 of record JAPOIC010000226.1, on the reverse strand, counting down.
TACGGGTTTTACAGGAGGTCGCGGAGGGCGCAGAGCCGGGTCGTGCACCCGCTTTACGCCAAGGCCGCGAGACTGACCGAGACCGTAATTGGCGGTGCGATCGAGGTGCACCGGGAAATGGGACCGGGATTGATCGAGTCAGTCTACTAATGGTGCCTCATCCGGGAATTGGAGCTGCGAAACCTCGAGGTCGTCAGTCAGCACTCGGTGACCATCCGCTATAAAGGGCTCACCCGAGTCGAACCGCTGCGCTGCGACTTGCTCGTCGAGGACTGCCTTTTGATCGAAATCAAGGCATTGGAAGGCATCTTACCCATCCACAAGGCCCAGCTTCTGAGCTACATGAAACTCCACGACGTTCCCATCGGCCTCCTGACCACTTTCCCCGACCCCCGCCTTACCACCGGAATCTCCCGACT
>JAPOIC010000188.1 GCA_029979145.1 Opitutaceae bacterium | reverse complement strand
GGCGGCCGCAGCTGATGAGCGGGATCTGCGCGTCGAGGCCGCTGGTGCCGTCGCGATAGAGAAATACGCCCTGTTCCTTACGGTTGCTCTTGTCGAAAATGACGAAGCGACCGCTGGTGCGGGCGGGCTCGGTCTTGCCGGGGGCGGCGGGCATCTCCACCGCACGGGCGAGACGGGACCACTGGCAGAGGTAGCGGGCCGCATCGAAGTTCGCCATGCGGGTGGTGTGCGAACCGTAGGCGGTGCGCTCATCGTCGCGGAGGTCGAGAAAGCCGTGCTCCTGGTCGAGGTAGGTCTGATAGAAGAACAGGAACAGGCGGCGCAGGATGTCGAAATACTTGGCCTTCTGGTCATCGGCGATCCAGCCGTCGCGCAAGCCCTGCAGGATGAGGCTGATGCAGTGCATCTGGCCGTAGGCGCCGGCGGCGCGGCCAAAGGCCCAGCCGAGACCGTCCGCGCGCACCAGATCGGGCATCATCTTGATGTATTTCTCCGCGTAGGTGCGGAGGGTCGGCAGCTTGCGGTCGCGCACGCCGCTATTGGCGTGAAGCTGCAGGGCGGAGCGGATGAACACGAAGGACATCACGCCATAGAGATTGAAGTTGCCGCCGATGCCGGAAGTAGCGTCGTCGAAGAACCCGTTGGAGCTCGTCTGGTTGATGCGGTCCACCATGCGCTCGATCAAACGCGAGGTCTCGTCCTTCTTAGAAAGGCCGAGGCTGTAGCGGGCGACGGCCTTGGCGACGTTAAACGACTGCCAGTGGTTGTCGTAGTCGCTGCGGTGCAGGAGCTGCTTGTCGATGCGCTCCTTGGTCTCGTCAACGAGGCGCTCCCAGACGGGGTTGCGGTCCTTGGACGGACCGAAGGCGAGGAGGCCGAGGGCGGCGTAGGCCAGGCCGTTTTCCGCGGCTGGCTCGGTGAACATCTGGGCGGTGATGCAGCGGGCCGCGAGGTCGATGATGTCGTGGCCGTCGAGGGTCGTCTCGCCGGTGTTGCGGTAGAATTCGCCGAGAGCGAAAGCGACGTGACCGGGCTCGTCGGGGCGGGATTGCTCGCCGGGGACGGGCAGAACAGTGCCGTTGGCTTGGATGGAATCAATGTTGTGGCCCAACATTGAACGGGCCATGTCGAGACACTGCTCGGAGAAGCTATGCATTCGTGGGAGGTTTGACGTCAGGGGCGCGGGCGGATGCCGCAGGTAAAGGGAAAAGGTGTGGGGGGGGCTGGGGGCGCCGCAAGAAGGAAGTTACTGCGCGATGAGTTTGAGGAACTCGGCGTTGGTCTTGGTCTTCGAAAGGCGCGTGATCATGGTCTCGGTGGCGTCTTCGATCTTCTGCTGCACGAGGGCGCGGCGGAAGAAGTGGATGCCGTCGAGGTCCTTGGCGTCGAGGAGGAGCTCCTCGCGGCGCGTGCCGGACGAGGCGACGTTGATGGCGGGCCAGAGGCGCATTTCGGCGCACTTGCGGTCGAGGACGAGCTCCATGTTGCCGGTGCCCTTGAATTCCTGGAAAATCACATCGTCCATGCGGCTGCCGGTTTCGACGAGCACCGAGGCGATGATGGTGAGACTGCCGGCTTCCTCGGTGTTGCGCGCCGCGGCAAAGAGCTGGCGGGGCTTTTCCAAGGCGCGGACATCCAGACCGCCCGAGCCGGTGCGGCCCGAGTTGCGCTGGGTGTTGTGGGCGCGGGAGAGGCGGGTGATCGAGTCGACAAAGAGCACGACGTCGCGGCCGGTCTCGACGAGGCGCTTGGCGCGCTCGATGCAGAGGTCCGCGACGCGGATGTGGTTCTCAATCTGCTCGTCGTTCGACGAGGCCCAAATCTCGGCGGGGACGCTGCGGCGGAAGTCGGTGACTTCCTCGGGGCGCTCGTCCACGAGCAAAATCATGACGTGACACTCGGGGTTGTTCTCCAAGACGCCCAGCGCCATGTCGCGCAGCAGGGTGGTTTTGCCGGTGCGGGGCGGGGCGACGATGAGGCCGCGCGTGCCCTTGCCGATCGGGCAGAAGAGGTCGACGGCGCGGGTGGTCATGCGACCGTCCTTCATCTCGAGGCGCAGATGCTCCTCGGGCGAAATGGTGGTGAGCGAAGTAAACTCGAACTTGCCGCGGCGCTCCTCGAGCGGGAGGCCGTCGACGGTCTCGATGAACTTCATCTTCGGGTTGGGGAAGCGGCCTTCGGCGGGGAAGGCGGTGCCGCCGATGACATTGCCGTCCTTCAGCTTGAAGCGGCGGATGAGTTCCTTCGGCACAAAGGGATCGCTGGGGCGGCGCTTGCCGCTCTTGGTGAGGTCGAGCAGCTGGCCGTTGCCGCCGCGCTGGCGGTCGATGTCGAGGACGCCTTCCACGCGGACGAGATTGTCCGGAGCGTTGTTTGGCGCCGCTGAGTCGTTGTTATCCGCAGTAGCGGACGGGGTCTTGTTTTCCATACAGAAACTTTTGAGTCAAAAAATCGGCGCACACTTGACGCAGGAAAGTCGTGCCGGGATAAGGAACGCGTTTCGCTTTCCTTAAACCTCAAACCCGCCACCTAAGTGACAGATCAAACGATTACTTCCGTTGCCCGCGAAAGTCGGGTGTTCAAGCCATCTGCCGAGTTCAAAGCCCAAGCAAACCTTGGGAGTGAAGCCACTTACAAGAGACTCTACGCAGAATCTGTCAACTCTCCAGCGAAGTTCTGGGGACGACAGGCGAAGGAATTATTGACCTGGCGGAAGCCCTTCAAGCAAGTGCTGCAATGGAAGGCGCCGCACGCCAAATGGTTCACGGGTGGGGCTTTAAATGTTTCCGAAAACTGCCTCGACCGTCATCTGGGCACGGCGCGCGAGAATAAGGCGGCCATTATTTTTGAGGGCGAGCCGGGCGATATCCGCACGATCACCTACAAGCAGCTGCACCGCGAGGTGTGCAAGTTCGCCAATGCCCTGGAATCGCTGGGCATGAAGAAGGGCGACCGCGCCGCGATTTACATGCCGATGGTGCCGGAAGCCGCTATCGCGATGCTGGCCTGCGCGCGTCTCGGCGTCATCCACACCGTGATTTTCGGCGGCTTTAGCTCCGAGGCCATCAAGGACCGCGTCAACGACTGCGATGCCAAGCTCGTGATCACCGCCGACGGCGGCTGGCGCCGCGGCAAGGTCGTAGAGCTCAAGTCCGCCGTGGACCGCGCACTCACCGGCACACCGAAGGTGGAGCACGTCGTCGTGTTGAAGCGCACCGGCAACGAGGTCGCGATGACCCAGCCCCGCGACCGTTGGTGGCACGAGCTGATGGCCGAGGCCAAGGCCGAGCACAAGCCGAAGGCCTTCGACAGCGAGCACCCGCTATTCATTCTCTACACCAGCGGTTCGACCGGCAAACCGAAGGGCGTGCTGCACACCTCGGGCGGCTACCTGCTCGGCACTACGATCACCACGAAGTATGTCTTCGATCTCAAGGAGAGCGACATCTACTGGTGCACCGCCGACATCGGCTGGATCACGGGCCACAGCTACGTCGTCTACGGTCCGCTCGCCAACGGCGCGACGGTTCTGATGTATGAGGGCGCGCCCAACCAGCCGGGGCCGGATCGGTTCTGGGAAATCATCGACCGCCACGGCGTCACCATTTTCTACACCGCGCCCACCGCCATCCGCGCCTTCATGCGTTGGGGCGACGATTACGTAAAAAAGCACAGCCTCGCGTCGTTGCGTCTCCTCGGCTCCGTTGGCGAGCCCATCAACCCCGAGGCGTGGATGTGGTATCACAAAATGATCGGCAAGAAACGCTGCCCGATCGTCGACACCTGGTGGCAGACCGAGACCGGTGCCATCATGGTCACGCCGCTCCCCGGCGTCACCGCCGCCAAGCCCGGCTCGTGCACGCGTCCGTTTTTCGGCGTTGTGCCCAAGATTCTCGACGACAACGGCAAAGAAGTGCCGAAGGGCTCCGGCGGCCGCTTGTTCCTGACGCAGCCCTGGCCGTCGATGCTGCGCACGCTCTGGGGCGACGATGCCCGCTTCAAAACACAGTATTGGAGCGAGATCAAAGGCATCTATTTCGCCGGTGACGGCGCGCGCTTCGACAAGGATGGCTACCTCTGGGTCGTCGGCCGCATCGACGATGTGCTCAACGTCTCCGGTCACCGCATCGGCACCGCCGAGGTGGAGAGCGCGCTCGTGTCGCACCCCGCCGTAGCCGAGGCCGCAGTGGTGGGCCGGCCCGACGACCTCAAGGGCCAGGCGCTCGTCTGTTTCGTCACCCTCAAGTCCGGCCAGACCGCCAGCGACCAGCTCAAGGACACGCTCCGCGCCCACGTGGCGAAGGAGATCGGCGCCATCGCGCGTCCCGACAGCGTCCGCTTCGCCGCGGGTCTGCCGAAGACCCGCTCGGGCAAAATCATGCGTCGCATCCTCAAGGAAATCGCCGCCGGCGGCGAGGTGAAGGGCGACGTGACCACGCTCGAGGACTTCAGCGTCGTGGCCAGTCTTCAGGCCGAGGATTGACGCAATTGAATAGTCTCGCCTTGGGGCTGAACCCAACGTCGACCCTGAACAACGCACG
>JAPOIC010000231.1 GCA_029979145.1 Opitutaceae bacterium | reverse complement strand
CTTCGAGCGTTTGCGCCTGCGCCACTTCGAACGCTGGGAGGCCGGCCTCCTCGGCGCCATCTTCGTCCTCCTCGGCGCCGCGATGCTGTTCCTGCGGCACTGACCGCCGAAGCCGCCCGCACCCTGAACGAATAGTAACGTAATACGTTACTAACGGGAGCGGCGTTGAGGCGCAGGCGGCGGGAGCCGCTGCGGGGCGGTCAGCGCTTGGGAATGGTGAATTTGATCACCGGGGCGTCGTACGGCGCGGGTTGGGCCGGGGTCGGCGTTGTTATGGTCGGGGCCGCTGCGGCGGGAATGGGCGCGAGCGACAAGGGAGAATCGGCGGGGGGTAGGGAGGCAAAGCCGCGCTCGATCAGCTCGGCCATCTTGATGTCGCGCACTTTGGCCGAAGGTGAACCCATGATCACGGCGACGATGCGCCGGCCGTCACGGCGGGCGGTGGCGGCGAGGCAGAAACCGGCGCCGCGGGTGAAGCCGGTCTTGAGGCCGTCGACGCCTTCGACGGTGCCGAGGAGGTGGTTGTGGTTGCGCATCTCGATGCGACCTTCGCTGTAACCGTCGCGAAACGCGCGCTCCTTCACCGAGGTGTAGTCAAGGATGTTGGTGTTCTGGAGCAGGTAGCGGCTGAGGATGGCGAGGTCGCGCGGTGAGGTGAGGTCACCGTCGGCGATCTTGCGGTTGGCCGGCGGCAGGCCGTGCGGGCTGCGGAAAGTGGTATGGTTCATCCCCAACGCGGCGGCGCGCTCGTTCATGAGGGCGACAAAGGCGTCGGCGGAGCCGGCGACCGCGAGGGCTAGGGCGTGCGCGCAGTCGTTGGCCGATTGAATCATCAGCGCGTAGAGCATTTCCTCCACCGGGAACGACTCGCCTTGTTTCAACCACACCTGCGTGCCACCGATCTTGGAACTGGCTGCGCCCACCGGCACCGGCGTCTGCAATGTGATCGCGCCACTGGCGACGCGATCGTGCACGACTAGAAAGGTCATCAGCTTGGTGATGCTCGCCGGCGGGCTCACGATGTCGGCGTTGTCCTCGAACAGCACCGCGCCGGTAGCGGCGTCGATGATGGTCGCGCCTTTGTAGACTTCATCGGCACGAGCGGCGGCGGCGAAGCTGGTGCACACGGCGGCAATCAAGACAAGGCGGCGCAAAAACGACATGCGGTCGAAGGAGCGCGGAAACGCGCGGGCTAGCGAGCGAAAAACCGTCGCGGTCGCTCAGGGTTGCCGCAACGCCGCGGCCAACGCCTGGGCCGTGGCTTCCGGTTGCCGCCAGTGAACGTTGTGGTCGCCAGCGACCGTGATAACGGCGTAGCCGCGCTCCTTGGCACGCAGTGAAAGTGGGTAAAAGTCGTCTCGCTCAGGATGGGTCGCGTCCTCGGTGGTGAGCACGTAAAGCCCGGGAATGTCGCGTCCGGCGCCGGTGAGGATCAGTTTGTCCTGCAAGGTGAGGAGGGGATGGGTCGTGTCGCGAGGAAAGGTTTTGTCCGGCCGCACCCACCAGGCCGGAATCAATCCGTGCTCTGCCCGTGCGGCGAGGGCTTGGGCTTTGTCCGCGCCCATGACATTAAAGGCTGACTCGCCAGACTCGGGCAGGATGGCGTCCAGATAAACCAAACGGGCGATGCGCTCCGGCATCCGGTCGGCCACGCCGGTGATGACCATGCCGCCGTAGCTGTGGCCGAGGAGAATGACCTCGTCGAGGCGTTCAAAACGGATGAGGTTAAGCACATCCTCGATGTGCGTTTCGAGTCCGATGGCGGCGTCGACCAGATGCGAGCGCTCGCCGAGGCCAGTCAACGTGACGCGATGCACCCCGAATCCTTCGTCGCGCAGAAACGGTTCGATGCGGGAAAACTGCCACGCCCCGCCCCAAGCGCCGTGGACTATCACGATGATGGGTTTCGATTCAGTTGTGCCAAAGGCACTGGTCGTCAGTAGCAAAAGGAGGACGAGCAGGCGGCGCATGGCAAAAGGTCAGGCTTGCTCGATCGGCAGTTCGTGCAGCTTCAGCTCGGGATTCTTCTCGACGAAATAATTCATCGTCCAGTCGTTGGGAAAAAGCACGACCGGGTGGTCGAATTTGTCGGTGCCGAAACTGACTCCGCTGGCCACGATGAGCGACGATACGTCTTGCAGGGAGGGGTGAGGTTCGAGCCAGCGCAGCAACGTCCACGGGGTGGGGGTAAGGCGGGACTCGGCCTTGTATTCGGCGAGGAGCCGATGTTGCACGACTTCGAATTGCAAGTTGCCGACGGCGGCAAGCAGCGTGGCGCCGGGCGGGGCGTGGCGCGCGTTAAACGACTGGACTACGCCTTCCTGCAGCAACTGGTCGAGGCCGGCACGGTATTTTTTGGAGTCGGCCGGCACGGGGTTGGAGATGTAGGCGAAGACCTCGGACGGGAAGCGCGGGATCTCGTCGAAGGCGATGGTGCGGTCCTCGGTGAGCGTGTCGCCGATGCCGAACTCGCCGTGGCCGACGAGGCCGATGACATCGCCCGGCCACGCTTCGTCGACGGTTTCGCGTTCCTGGCCGAAAAGTTTGTGCGATGACGAAAGTCGCACCTGCCGGCCCGTCCGCTGGTGGGTCACGGTCATGTCGCGCGTGAACTTGCCCGAGCAGACCCGGATGAACGCGATGCGGTCACGGTGCTTCGGGTCCATGTTGGCCTGAATCTTGAAGACGAAGCCGGAAAATTTTTCATGCGTGACGGGGATCTCGCGCGCCTCGGTCGGGGCGGGGAGGCCGGGGACCGTGACACTGACCGAGCGGCGCGGGGCGGGCGACACGGAGTCGTGGAGAAATCCGTTCAAAAGGAGCTGAATGCCGAAATTGTTTACGGCCGAGCCGAAGTAGACAGGCGTCTGCTGGCCCGCGTGCACGGCGGCGAGGTCGAAGGGGTGGCCGGCGCCGTCGAGCATCGCGAGCTGCTCGGTGACTTCGCCGTAAGTGTAATCGTCGAGTTTCTCGCGCACGGCGGGGTCTTCGATGGAAGAGACTTTCACCGGCGCCTTGAATGCACCGCTGGGCACGCGTTCGAAGAGGTGCACCTGCCGGGTGCGCCGCTCGAAGACGCCTTTGAAAGTCGGGCCATTGCCCAAGGGCCAATTCACCGGCGAGGCGGCGAGGCCGAGGACGGTTTCCAACTCGTCGAGCAGCTCGAGCGGGTCACGCGTCGGCCGGTCGCACTTGTTCATTAAGGTGAAGATCGGCACGCCGCGGCGGCGGCAAACCTCGAAAAGCTTGCGGGTCTGAGCCTCGACGCCCTTGGCGGCGTCGATGACCATGAGGGCGGCGTCGACGGCGGTGAGCACGCGGTAGGTGTCCTCGGAGAAGTCTTTGTGACCGGGGGTGTCTAGCAGGTTGCCGGCGCAGCCCTCATAGTCGAACTGGAGGACGGTGGACGAGATCGAGATGCCGCGCTGTTTCTCAATTTCCATCCAGTCCGAGGCGGTGGCGCGCTGGTTCTTGCGGGCGGTGACGGCGCCGGCCAGGTGGATGGCGTTGCCGTAAAGCAGGAACTTTTCGGTCAGCG
>JAPOIC010000004.1 GCA_029979145.1 Opitutaceae bacterium | reverse complement strand
TTGCGTTATCGCCGTGAATCCGACGGCAGCTGGACCGTCGAACGCCTCTCGCCTTGAAAAAGAAAGCCCCAACGCGCCGGCCGAATTCCCGGGCCGGCGCCGTCCCCCCGCCGTCGCTGCTTGCCTCGGCCCTGGCGTCGCAGGGCGAGGGCGTGCTCGTGCTGGCGCGGCCGTTGCGCAAGATGGTCGCGGGCATCCTGACCGCCGATGGCTACCGCGTGATCGACGCCGCCACGGGGGCGGAGGCGAAACAGCGGGCCAACGCCTTTGGCAAACCCGTCCAGTTACTCGTCATCAACGTTTCCGGTCCCGATGGCGAGAAGCTCGCCAAGGCCTTGCACCACAAGTCGTCCGGCCTGCGCGTGCTCAACGCCTGCAATCACAACGCGTGGCAAACCCTCGCTTGGTTGCCGGTGACGCACCAAGCCGCCCTGCCCCGTCCCTTTGCGCTCAGCGAATTGCTCAAAGCCGTCCGCCGCCTCCTCGACGCCTGAGGCGGACCCCAGCGTCCGCCGATGAAACTCCACCTGTTGTCCGACCGCGCCGGCAGCGCCGCGGAAAACATGGCGACGGATTTCCTGCTGCTGCAGCGCTACCCGGAAACCGCTGTGCGGCTGCGTCACTACGGTTGGCACCGGCCGGCCTTTACCTTCGGCTACAGCCAGAAGCTGGCGTTCGTCCGCGACCAGCTGCCGCCGGAGGAAGGGTTTGAACTATGTCGCCGGCCCACCGGCGGCGGCGTGGTGGATCATCGCGACGACTGGACCTACGCGCTGGTTATTCCGCGCGGACATGTGTTGGAGGAGGCGCCGGCCACCGAAAGCTACCGGCTCATCCACGAGGCGCTGGCGGTGGCGCTGGGCTGGCAGGGCGTCCCGGCCGAAGTGAAACGCGAGGCGGACGAACCGTCCGCGAAGGGTGCGGCCGCGGCGCCGGGCGTATGTTTCCAGCGCGCGGAACGATTCGACGTGGTGCACGCCCGCGGCGGGGCGAAGATCGCGGGTGCGGCGCAGAAGCGAAACAAGCACGGCCTGCTCTTCCAAGGCTCCGTGGCGCGCGCGGTGGTCGGCCCCAAGTTCGACTGGGAAAAGTTTCACACCGACTTCGCCGCCACCCTCGCGCGGTTGCTGGAAGTCGACGCCGATGCGGTGCCGTGGCCCGATTGGAACGAGGACGAACTCTACGGCCTCACCGAGCAATACGCCTCGCCGAAGTGGTTGGAGTATCGCTGACGGCGCTGCAGTTTGGCGGCGGATTGCGCGGATGAACGCGGATCAAAACAGCTGAACGCGGATTGAATGTAGGGTGGGGTCTCCGAACCCCGCCGGGTTTTGGAAATCCGCGAAGATCCGCGTAATCCGCGGTAAGGAATTCGGAAAGGCGGGGTATGGGAACCCCGCCCTACATTCGATTCAAGCCGCCGGGGCGGCGGGCGCGGCGGGGGCCTCCGCGGGAGCCAGGGCCGGCGGGGGCTCGGGCTGCCAGAAGTAGCGACCGCGGCGGTTATGATCGAGGCGCACGGCGATGGCGCCGAGTACGAGCACGACCAAGACGAGGAGCCACGTGCGCAGCGGGTGCTTCTTTGGCGCGTAGGGATCGCCGAGGATGCGCTTGGCGTCCTTGGGTAGTTCGGCTTGGTCGGTGAGCGCGGTGCCGAAGGGCACGGAGATTTTCACGCGGCCGTTGATGGCCCAGCCGTTGGCGTCGAGGATCGGGCCGAGGTTGCGCTGGCGGAGCTTGATCCAGGCGATGAGCATCGACGGGCCGGAGATCAGCAGGATCACACCGAGAATGCCGATCGGCATGTAGAAGCCGAGCCCGAGGAAGCCGGCGACGAAGCCGCCGAGCAGCGAGCCGATGGCGCCGAGACCGACGCCGAGGGCGGCGACGGTGCCGACTTCAAACTTCGGCTTGGCGCCAGGGGCCGCGGTCTTGCCGGTGGCGGCGGTGTCGACCGTGGAGGTCGCCACGCTTTGCAGCTTGGCGGTGGCGTCGGTGTCGGCCGCAGCGGCGCGCTTGGCGACCTGCTCCTCGATGAAGCGCACGAATTTCTTGTAGGGGGCCCAGAACGCCTGTCGCACGCTAATCGGGTTGTCGATGAGCTTGGTGATGGTGGCGTCCCAGTCGCGGCCCTTGCGGTCGTAGAACACGCCGTGGCGGCCGACGAAGAGGTAGTCGCTGTCGCCCTGCGTGAAGCAGGCCGCGAGTTGCACCTTTTCGCCACCGGGGCGCACGCAGTCCACGTAGGCGATGTAGGCTTTGCTCATGGCGCCGAGCACGGCGTGGGCCGCCGGGTTGTCGACGCGGATGCAAAGTTCGCACGAGCGGCTGTCGAGGTAGAGCGTGCCGGCTTGGAAGACGGCGAGGCGGTCGTTCGAGAAGAAGTCGGCGAAGTTGACGAAGTTGTGCAGCAGATCGCGCAGGTCGCGGTGGTAGCGCGCGAGGCGTTCGACGTCGCTGATGGCCTTGAACTCGGGCTCGAGGGCCTTGTCCTTCGCGACGAGCGTGGCGAGGGCCTCGCGGCCGGCGCCGGCAAGAATTTCCTTCGCGCGGGGCAGGCCGAGTTTTTCCACTGCGGAACCGGCCTTGCCGCCAAGCCAGGTCTCGTAGGGCGCAAACTTGGCATTGAGCTGCAGCCATTCCGGTGCAGTGAGCGTGGTCTGATCGGCGCCGAAGATGGGCGTGACCGCCACGGCGTGCAGCGTGGCGAGTGCGGTGGTCCAGGCGGGGTTGACGCCCTGGAGCAACGGAAGCTGCTGGCTGGACTCGACGCGCGCGAGGGGGAACTCGGCCACCTCGTCGGCGGTGAGCCTCAGGTCCTTGGTCGCGATGGCGAGGTATTCGGACTCGCTGCGATTCAGCGCGGCGATGGCGCGCGGGTCGAAGGCGGCCATGCGGCAGCGCGCGAAGTAGTCCTCGACCTTGGTGCGCACGGCCTTGATGGCGTTGCACGCGGCGGCGGTGGCGTCGCCGAGCACGGCGATGTCCTTGGTGCCGCTCTGCTCCACCCACGCGGTGTAGGCGGCGAGGTCGTTGAAGAAGGTGTCGATCTGCGCGGCGGTGACGCCGGTGGTGCCGTTGCGCGAGACGGTGCCGCCGAGGCAGGCGATGATGTCCTTGATGAGCGCCTGCACGGCGGGATCCTCGGTGGCCTCGGGCGGGATGATGCCGGAGCCGTTGAGGACGCTGGCGGAAAAGATGGCGGCGGTGTTCGCGGCGTCGGCGGTGCTGAGGGCCTCGTCTTCGCCCTTGCCCAAGCTGCGCAGGATCTGGCGCGCGGAGGAGTGAAGGATGGCACTATCCGGCGAGGTCGTGTTGATGGCTTCGAGCGCGAGCCGGTCGCGGCCCTGCAGCAGGGCGCCCGGTCGGTCGAGTCGTGCAGCGGCCCACTTCACGGCGGCGATGAGCTCGGGCACGCGGATGCGGCCGTCCTGGTCGGTGTCGATGAGCGCGAGGGTCTTCTCGTCGATCTCGAGGCCCTTGACCGGGCAGCTCAGGGCGACCCAGAGCTTTTGATCAAGCTGTTCGAGGGCGAGGAGGTCCTCGCCGGTGCTGAGCGCAACCTGGTCGATGCCGCCGGTGCGAAAGAACGTCCAGGTGTGGGAGGAGGTCGGGCTGGCCATGTGAGGAGTGGGCTTTGCGCCATCGAGGCCGAATTTGCGCGGGATGGCAATCTGGGGAAATCACTCCGTGCCGGGGCGCACGAGAGTGATCACGCACTCAAGGTGACGGGTCTGCGGGAAGAGATCGAAGGGTTGCACGGCCTTGAGGGTGTAGCCGGCCGCAAGGAAGTGCCGGAGGTCGCGCATCTGGGTGGCGGGGTCGCAGGAGACATAGACCACCGCGCGCGGGCCGAAGGTGAAGAGCTGCGAGAGGAAGGACTCGTCGCAGCCCTTGCGCGGCGGGTCGATGATCACGGCGGTGTCGGCCGCCGGGAAATCGAGCCCGGCGAAGATCGCGGCGGCGTCTCCGGCGAGAAAGGTGGCGTGGCCGATGCCATTGGCGGCGGCGTTCTCCTTGGCGAAGGCGATGGATGTCGCGCTGAGCTCCACCCCCGCCACGCGCTGGAAGGCCGGCGCGGCGCTGAGGGCGAAAAGCCCGCTGCCGCAGTAGGCGTCGACGAGGCAAGTGGCCCCGCTGGCCGCCGCCTGCTCGCGCACGTAGCCGGTGAACGCGGGCAGAATGAACGGGTTGTTTTGAAAAAAGTCGCGCGCGAGGAAGCGCAGGCGCAGATCGCCGACCTGCTCGGTGATGACGGCGTCGTAGTCGGTCACGACGCCCTCGTCCGCGTGGCGCAGCAGGAGCGTGGCGTCGCGGCGGAATTCCCCCGCGGCGAGCCGGGCCTGCGTGGTGGCACGGACTTCCGTGAGCTTCGCGTTGATCTCCGGCGTGGCGATGGCGCATTGGGGCACGTCGACGATGTCGAACCGCGTGCCCTGGCGCAGGAAGCCAATTCCTCCGCGCCCGACCTTGAAATGTGGCGTGATCTTGGAGCGGTAGCGGAATGCGCGCGGCGAGCCGATGACGGGGGCGACGGGATGCTCGATGTCGGCCATGTGCCGGAGCAGTTCCTCGACCTGCTGGCGTTTCCACGCCAGTTGCTCCGCGTAGGCGAGGTGTTGGTATTGGCATCCGCCGCAGGTGCCGAAAAGCTCGCAGCGCGGCTCGACCCGGTGCGGCGACGGCGTGAGCACGGCCACGAGGTCGGCCTCGGAGTAGTTCTTGTGGTTGCGAAACCCCCGGGCGCGGACGCGCTCGCCGGGCAGCGTGAAGGGCACCATCAGCACCCATCCTTCGCTCCGCGGGGCGGAGCTTCGGAGGGCTGGCCCATTCTCGGAGGCGTCGGGGGCGGGCATGTCGGTGGTCGCAGCGACGGACGGCGTGAGGGCGACGCGGCCGAGACCCAGGCCGCGGTTGGTCAGCGTGGTGATCTCCAGCTCCAGCTCGTGGTGGTAGGGAAAGGGATGGTCGTTGAACTTCTTCCGTGGCGGCACAGCGGCGGCAGCGAACACCCCGGGCGGGGCCAAGTCACTCCGTATTTTCTCCGTGCTCTCGGCGGGCGCTGTGTTCAAATCCCCCCGTGGATTCGCCGGAAAAGATCACCAGCCTCCAAAACCCGCGCGTGAAGCAGCTCGTGAAGCTGCGCGACCGCCGTCCGCGGGACGAGGCCGGCGTGTTCCTCGTGGAGGGCTACCGGCAGATCCGGCGCGCGCTCGAAAAGGACGTGAAGCTGCAGGAGGTGTATTTCTCCCGCGACTGGTTCCTTGGGGAAAACGAGGACGCGTTGCTGGCGCAGGCCGCCGCCGCGGGTGCGACACTCTGCGAGTTGTCGAAGGAGGCTTTTGCCAAGGTCGCCTATCGCGAACGCCCCGACGGCCTGCTGGCAGTGGCGCCGCAGTGGCACCACGGCTTGAACGACCTGGCGCTGGGGGACGCGCCGTTTCTCCTCGTGGTCGAGGCGATCGAGAAGCCGGGCAATCTCGGCACCATTTTGCGGAGCGCGGATGCGGCGGGGTGCGATGCGGTGATCGTGTGCGATCCGGTGACGGATATCTTTAACCCTAACGTCGTGCGCGCCTCGACCGGCGTGCTGTTCTCCGTGCCGTTGGTGGTGGCCGAGAGCCGCGAGGTGTATGCGTGGTTGAAGCAAAAGGGCATCCGCACGGCCGCGACCACGCCGCACACGGATAATCTTTACACGCAGACTGACCTGACGGGTCCGCTCGCGGTGGTGATGGGCAGCGAGCAATATGGCCTGAGCGAATTCTGGATGAAAGAGAGCGACGTGCTCGTGCGCATCCCCATGGCCGGCCAAGCCGACTCGCTCAACGTGGCCATGGCCACGATCATCACCCTGTTTGAGGCCGTGCGGCAGCGCGGCGCGTGATCACTTCCGCAGCGACGCCACGAGATCGGCGGTGCCTTGGGTCATCGAAATGCGCGGGCGGTAGTTGAGGTCCCGTTTGGCGGCGGTGACGTCGAACCAGTGGTCGGTGGCGAGCTCCTTGGCGATGAAGCGCGTCATCGGTGGCTCGCCCTTGAGCGGTAGCACGCGCCAAAGCGCCTCGGCCACGGCGCCGATCGTGGCGGCGGCGCGGACGGAAATGCGCTTGGTCACCGGCGGCTCGCCCAGCGCGGTGAGCAGGCCGTTGATCCATTCCCAGAGCAAAACGGGTTCGTCGTTGGTGACGAAATAGGCGCGGCCCGCGGCAGGTCCAGCGAGGGCGGACTCAGCGGCGAGGTGTGCGTCGACGGCGTTGTCGACGTGGACCATGTCGACGCGATTGCGGCCGTCACCGACGATGCGCAGCCGGCCGGCCCGGGCGCGCGCGAGCACGCGCGGCACGAGGTGCGGGTCGCCCACACCCCAAATAAGGTGGGGACGCAAGGCGACGGTGCGGAGCGAATCGGAATTGGCCGCGAGCACCTCGCGCTCGGCGATGGCCTTCGTCAGCGGATAGGGACTCGGACAGTCGGTCGTGAGCGGAAGCGACTCGTCGGCGCCGCGAAAATCGCCGCCGTTGTAGACCACGCTCGGCGTGCTGGTGTAGACGAGCCGTGCTACGCCGTGTTGCCGGCAGCCGTCCAGCAACGCGCGGGTGCCGAGCACGTTGATGCGGAAGAAATCGTCGTAGCGACCCCAGACGCCGACCTTCGCGGCGACGTGAAAGACCGTGTTCATGCCGGCGCAGGCCGCGGCGACAGCCGGGGCGTCATCTAGGGAGGCGCGAATGAAGCGCACGCCTTTTTCCTCAGGGTCCGGCGCGGGGGTGCGCCCGAGAACGGTCACCGGCCGGCCTGCGGCGAGCAGGCGCTCGACCAGACGACGCCCAAGGAAGCCCGTGCCCCCGGTGACCAGCGTGCTCACGCGGAAACCCTCCAAGCCTTCGCCCGCACGGCCCAGCGCGCGAGTTGCAGGCGGTGAATCTTGGCGTTGTGGCGGACGTCGACGGGGAAATCCGGATGGAAAAAGAATCGCGTGATGCCGCGCGTGTGATCGTGCGCCGCGGCGAGCCGGCGCAGTTCGTGGGCCAACGCGGCGTGGTCGAGATGTTTGTCCTCGATCGGCTGCACCACGAGCGCGGGTTCCTGCGCGCCGGGTTCGCCGAGCCCTATGAGCGCGCAGCGCGCGACGAGTGGATAGGCGCGAAAAACCTGTTCGCAGGGTTCGGTGAAGAGATCGTCGCTGGCGGTTTGCACGCGCTCGACCTTGCGGCCGCAGAACCAAAGGCGGCCATCGGCGTCGCGGTAACCGCAGTCGCCGAGGCGATGCCAGACCGACGCTGGGGCGTCGGAAATCCTGGGGTCTAAGGGGCTAAATCCTAAAGAGGCGGCGGTCGGCTCGGTGTTAGGATTTAGGTCTTTAGGTTCTAGGATTTTGGCCAACGCGTTGGCCGCCGACAGAGCGTCGTAGGCCTTTGTCACCACCGGGCCGCGAACGATGAGTTCGCCAATCTCGCCGGCGGGGAGTTCGCGGGCTTCGGCCAGCGTGGCGATGGGGTCGTCGGAGATGGCGATGACCTTGACGTCGATTTCCGGCAGCGGCCGGCCCACGCAGGCGCCGCGCACGGACGAGCCGTCGATCTCGGGCGCCGCAATCGAGCTGACGGGCAGCGATTCGGTGGCGCCGTAGGGGCTGTGCAATTGACCGCGGGGCATCCAACGCTCCGGGCGATCCCACAACGCTGCGGGCACGGGGGCGCCGGCGCAGAGGACGCGTTGCAGTGACGGGAGCGTGAGGTTGTGCGCGAGGCAGTGGCGCTGGATTTTCAGCCAGAGCGTCGGTGAACCGAAGGAGTTGGTGACGCCCTCCTGCTGAATCGCCTGCACGATCTTCGCAGGATCCACGTGGGCGGGCCGTCGCGGGTCAATCTCAGGCACCACGGTGGTCATGCCCAGCGCGGGATTGAAGAGCGCGAAGATCGGCAGCATCGGCAAGTCGACCTCGCCGGGCGTGATGCCGTAGTGCTCGCGGATGAGCCGCACCTGCGCCTCGAACATGCCGTGCTCGTAACACACGCCCTTCGGCGCCCCGGTCGACCCGCTCGTGAACAGGATCGCAGCCAGTTCGTCTGTCGCGACTTCCGTTGGTTTGTAACGTAATACGTTACTAACGGATGCGGGTCCTAGTGGAGTGAGGCGGGCGGTGAGGGAAGGGCTGGTGGGGATGCGAACTTTGACGCTGGCGAAGGTGCGGAAGAAGAGGCGGCTGAGGAGTTGGGCGACCGGGATGCCGAGGAGGGCGCGGGGGCGGGAGCGGGCGACGCAGCGGAGGAAACTCTTCAGGCCCATGCCGGGGTCGATGACGACGGGCACGGCACCGAGCTTAAAGAGGGCGAAGACGGCGGCAATTAGGGGCAGGCCCTGTTTCACCATCACGAGGGTGCGGTCGCCGCGCTGCAGTCCGGCGGCGGTGAGCCGGGCGCACCACGCGTCGACCTCGGCGTCGAGTTCGCGGAACGAAAGCGCGAGGTAGTCGATGCGGCCTTCGGCGGTGCGGTCGCGCGGGATCTTGAGCGCCGCTTGGTCGGGCTGGCGGTCCGCCATCAGCGGAAGGTGGCGCGCGATGTTGGCGGAGTCCGGCATGGCGGCCGAATCAGCCCTGCTTCAGGGAGGGCTCGTGGCGGAGCAAGTCGGCCTGCCAAGGCAGGAGCACTTCGTCGATCGAGCCGGGCGAACGGGCGATGCGGGCAAGCTGGGTGCGGTTGGCGATCAGGGTCGCCTCGAGGCCGAGCTTCTGGGCGACGCGGTCGCGGTCGGTCTTGATGCGGTCCTGCAGCTCGAGCTCGGCGTTGGTCAACGGCGCGTTGTTTGGGTCGCGCTTGCGCTGGCGGCGCGGGAGGGTCTGAGGGTCGCGGGCGAGGCCGGCCTTGACCGCGGCGGTGAGCGACGGAAGGAGGCGCTGGTGACGGCGGCCGAGGTTGACGCTGCCGAGGATGGTTTCGAGGGCGTCGCCGTTTTCCGCGCTGTGCGCGAGAGTGAGCAAGCGGTCGTTGTTGCAAACCTTGAAAGGCGGGACATCGAGGCGCTCGGCGGTTTCCTCGCGCCAGTGCCAGACGGTGTGGAGGACGGAGAGCCCGGCGCCGCGGAGGCGCTCGCTCTTGCCGATGCGCCAGGCGTTTTCGTCGCGCGGGGCGAAGCCGGTGAGGCCGGCCTCGATCTGGGCCTCGCACTGCTGCTGAAGCCAGCCCATGCGGTTGCGGCGTTTCAGCTCGCGGGTGAGGATGTCGCGGAGGGCGGGCAGGTGCCACACGTCGAGCGCGGCGTAATCGAGCATCTTCTGCGTTAGCGGGCGCTTGGACCAGTTGGCCTTCTGCGAGTCCTTGGAGAGTTTTACGCCGAAATGGTCCTCGAGCAGGGAGGCGAGGCCGACGCGCGGGCGGTTGAGCAGCTGCGCGGCGAGCATGGTGTCGAAGATGCTCTTGGGGCGGAAACCGCAGAGGTCGTGCAGCAGGCGAATATCGAAGTCGCTGCCGTGCATGACGAGGTGTTTGGAGGCGAGGCGGGACCAGAGGCCGTCGAATTTTATCGGGGCTTGGGTGTCGACCATGAAGACCTCGTTGCCCACCAGGAATTGGAGGAGGCAGACGCGGGTCTTGTAGTGATACATGTTGTCCGCCTCGGTATCGAGGGAGACCTCGTCCACGCGGTCGAGGGCCGCGAGCAGGGGCTCGAGCTGGCCGGGTTGATCAATGAGCAGGTAGGCGGGCGGGCGGGAAGTCACTTTGATTTTCAGGAGGCGGCGCAGGGGCACCGGAAGGTAACGCGCGATCATGTCAGGCCCAGGCGGTCAGGAAAGCGTCGACGAGCTGCGGAAGGTCCGCGCTGTAGCCGCCCTCGAGGATGGCGGCGGCGGGGAGGTCCGCCTCGCGCAGCCAGGAGCCCAGGGTGGCAAAATCGTCGGTTTCGAGGGTCATTTCGGTGATCGGGTCGTGCACGTAGGCATCAAACCCGGCTGATACGAGCACGAGTTCCGGGTTGAAGGCGAGCACGGCTTCCCACGATTCCCGGAGGGCGGCGAGGTGCACGGGGCGAGCACTGAGCGGCGCCACGGGCCAGTTGCGGCAATTGTCGAAGCTGGCCGTGCCGGTGCCGGGGTAGCCGGGGTATTGGTGCACGGAGGTGAACAGGATGCCGTCGCGGCCGTGCAGGAGGGCCTCGGTGCCGTTGCCGTGGTGGGCGTCGAAGTCCCACACGGCCACGCGCTTGGCCCCTTCGCGCCGGGCGGCCAGGGCGGCGATGGCGATCTGGTTGACGTAGCAAAACCCCATGGCCTGTACCGCGAGCGTGTGGTGGCCGGGCGGACGCATGAGGGAAAAAGCGTTCTCGCCGCCGCGGGCCGCCTGCAAGGCAGCCAGGGCGGCGCCAGCGGCGCGGCGGGCGTGGCTGGCGATGCCGTCGAAATACGGGGTGTCGGCGTCGAAATCGGGCCCGTGGCCCAGCCGCGCGAGGTGGGCGGCGGTGTGGGCGAGGCGCAGGTCGGCGTCGGTGGCCGCGGCGGGCACGCGCCAGGTCCAGTCCAGGTGCGCGGCGCGCAGGTGGGCGGCGGTGCGGATCGTGCGCGCGGGCTGCTCCGGGCGGGCGGCGGAGCCGTAGTCGGCGCATTGCGGGTCGTGCAGGATGAGCATGGGCGTGGGGGGTTATACGCGGGCGCAGGAAGAGAGAAAGAGTATGATTGGGAGAAAGAGAACGATTTTGCGTGCGGGCCGGATATGGGTTTCTTCGCGGGTCATGAAAGTCGTCGTGCTTTGTTCCGGCGGGATGGATTCCGTCACCGCGCTCCACTGGGCGCCCACGCGCCATGAGCTGGTCGGGGTGCTCAGCTTCGACTACGGCGCGAAGCACAATGCGCGCGAGCTGCCGTTCGCGGCCGAGCACGCGGCGGCGCTCGGCGTCCGGCACGAGATCGTGAAGCTGGATTTCATCGACCGGCTGTTTGCATCGGACCTGCTGAAGAGCGGCGGCGACATCCCCGAGGGGCATTACGAGGACGAAAACATGAAGCGCACGGTGGTGCCGTTCCGGAATGGCATCATGCTCTCGATCGCGTGCGGCTTTGCCGAGAGCATCGGCGTGGAGGGGTTGGTCATTGCCGCGCATGGTGGCGACCACGCGATTTATCCGGACTGCCGCGTGGACTTCATGCAGGCGATGAGCGAGGCGATGATTCACGGCACCTACGCGCGGATCCAATTGCTCCGGCCGTTCATCAGCATGACCAAGGGCGAAACGGCGCGCCAGGGGGTGAAACTCGGCGTGGACTACGCGCGCACCTGGTCGTGCTACAAGGGCGGCGCGGTGCACTGCGGCAAGTGCGGCACCTGCGTGGAGCGCCGCGAGGCGTTCATCGAGGCGGGAGTGGTGGATCCGACGGTTTACGAGTCGACCGGGCCGCTGCCGGGCAAAACGGTTTAAACACAGAGGGCACAGAGAACACAGAGGTTACGGAGGGAGAGAGAAACTCCGTGCGCTCCGTGGACGCTGTGTTAAACCCCGATTGTGCTGATCTCCGAGATTTTCTATTCGCTGCAGGGCGAGGGCCGCCTCACGGGCGTGCCCTCGGTCTTTGTGCGCACGAGCGGCTGCAACCTGCGGTGCAACTGGTGCGACACGCCCTATGCGTCGTGGAAACCCGAGGGCGAGAAGCGCACCGTTGCCGAGGTAGTCGCGGCGGTGCAGGCCTGGCCCGCGGCGCGGCACGTGGTGCTGACGGGCGGAGAGCCGATGTTGGCGCTGGAGCTGCCGGAGCTGGCGGCGGCGCTGCGGTCGGCGGGGTATCATCTCACGATCGAGACCGCCGGGACGATTCCGCCGAACGGCATCGCCTGCGACCTTGCGTCGCTCTCGCCGAAGCTGACCAACTCCGCGCCGGACGCGCGACTGGACGACGCGTGGCGGCGCAAACACGAGGCGCTGCGCTGGCAGCCGAACGTGGTGCGCGCGTGGATCGAGGCCTATGCCTTTCAGCTGAAGTTCGTCGTGGCCGGCGAGGCGGACCTGGCCGAGGTAGAGGGGATGCTGGCGCAGTTGTCGGCCCTGCCGCCGGACCGCGTGCTGCTGATGCCCGAGGGCACGGACCTGGCGGTGTTGCGCGAGCGCGCGATGTGGCTGCCCGAGGCCTGCAAGGCGCGGGGCTACCGCTACGCGCACCGGCTGCACGTGGAGTTGTTTGGGCACACCCGCGGCACATGAAACTCCCCCTGCTGCCCGTGGTGCCGCCACGCAAGCTCTCGGTCGAGCTGGAGGAATTGCGCGCGCGGCTCGGGCAGCGCCCAGTGACCTTGCGCGAGGTGATCATGCAGCTGCGCGGCCGAGCCTACACGTTGATCCTGATTTTGCTCGGCCTCCCCTTCATCACGCCGATCCCCCTGCCCGGGCTCTCGACGCCCTTCGGCCTCGCCATCGCGTTCATCGCGTTGCGGCTCACGCTGGGCCAGCGGCCGTGGCTGCCGCGCAAATTGCAGCGCAAGCAGCTACCGGCGGGATTCTTCGACCGCGTGTTCGCGGTGGCGGGAAAGGTCATAGCGCTGCTGGAATCTTTTCTCCGACCGCGGCTGGCGTTGATCAGCGCGCCTGGGCCGATGCTCCAGTTGCACGCGCTGTTCATCCTCATCTCGGCGCTGGTGCTGCTGCTGCCGCTGCCGATCCCGTTCAGCAATTCCTTCCCGGCGTGGACGATCGTGTTGCTCGCCGCGGGGATGCTGGAGCGGGACGGCCTGTTTGTCCTGCTCGGCTACCTCGTCTTTGGCCTCGGCGTGTTGTATTTTATTTTGCTGGGCGAAGCGGCCCAGCATTTCATGACCGCCCTTGGCCGTTGGATCAGTGGGTGAAGATTAATAATTCAGAAGCCAAGAGACCAGGAACTAAGGTTTCATGGCTTCCTGGCTTCTGAATTTTTCTCGGTTTGAATCCCCCCACCGGCAAGGTGGTTGGGTCAGTCGTAATTCTCGCCGGGGTAGACAGTGCCGTCGATGACCGTGGCGGTGCAGTGGGTGGCGTATTCGAAGGGGTCGCCGTCGTAGAGGGCGAGGTCGGCGTCCTTGCCCACGGCGAGCGAGCCGGTGCGATCGGCGACGCCGATGAGTCGCGCGGCGTCGATCGTGATGCTCGCGAGGGTGTCGGTGAAGGAGAGTCCGTTGGCGGCGGCGATTGCGGCTTCGAAGAGGATGACGCGGGTCTTCGGCACGTAGGCCTCGTAGCCGCTTTGGAGGGCGAAGGGGATGCCGGCGGCCTTGAGCGTGTTGGCGGTCTCGAAGCTGTGGTTCTGCTCGTCGCCGAAGCTGCGCGCCATCATCGGATGCAGGATGATGGGGACGCCCGCGGACTTGATTTCTTCGAGCACGAGCGGGGCATCGCTGGCGCCGTCGAGGAGAATGGACAGGGAAAACTCTTTCGCGACGCGCAAGGCGGAAAGGATGTCTTGCTGGCGGTGGGCGGTGACGAGGAGCGGTTGCGTGCCGTCGAGCGCGCTGGCCAGGACCTCGAGGTTGAGGTCGCGGGCGGGACGCTTGGTCTCGTCCTCGAGCTTTTGCTTCGCGACGTAGGCCTGCGCCTTGATCAGCTCGGCGCGCAGGAGAGCCACGGCCTTGCTGCGGGTGCCGGGGGATTTGCCGGCCTCGGCGGTGGTGCCGTTGTTGCCGAGGGAGGCGGCGATCATGGCGGCGGGTTTGATCACATCTTCGTCGGCGGTGCGGCCGTGAGTCTTGACCACCATGGTCTGGCCGGAAACGAGCATGCCGGGGGCGTGGCCGGTGTTGACGGTGGTGACGCCGAACGAGCGCACATAGGCCACGAGCGGATCGCGGGCGTTGTAGGCGTCGATGGCGCGGAGCGCGGGTTGGATGGCCGCGGACTTCTCCAACATGTCCTGGTCGCCGTCGGCGTTTAGCATACCGGTGAGGCCGCCGGTGGCGTGGGCATCGACCAGCCCGGGGGTGACGACCTTGGCGTGGAGCACGCGATGATCCGCGGTGTAGGCCGTGCCGGCGGCGGGGCCGACGAAGGTGATCTTGCCGTCGCGCACGAGCACGAGGCCGTCGGTGATTGGTTTGCCCGCCATGGTCCAGACGGTGTTGCCGTGGATGGCGAGCGGCATGGCTTGATCGTCAGCGCGGAGTAGCGGGGCGAGCAGGAGCGCGAACGCTAGGTAGGCGCGACGGAGAATAAGAGAACGAGAAAGATGGGAGAAGGGCATGGGCGGGGGCCTCAGTTGTGTTCGAGATGGGCGAAGGCGTCGCCGAAGCAGCACAGGTAGGTGGGCAAGGGGTCACCGGCACCGGGGCCGCCGACGGCGTAGAGGTGGTCCTCGGGGTCGACGCGATCGAAGACCTTGCGGCCTTCAACCCAGGTTTGTTCAACGTGGGTGTAGACGCTGAGCGGATCGCCGGAGAGCAGGATGAAATCGGCGTCCTTGCCGGCCTCGAGCGAGCCGATGCGATCGGCGAGGCCGAGGATTTCGGCGTTGGCGAGGGTGACGGCGCGCAGGGCGCCGGCGCGGCTCATGCCGCCGCGAACCATCAGGCCGGCGGAGCGCAGGAAGAGGCGCGAGTCGTTGATGCCGTCGTCGGTGTGCAGGCCGACGGTGACGCCGGCCTCATCGAGGACGCGGCCGGTCTTGAGGCTGAGGTCGCGGGCCTCCAGCTTTCCGCCCGGGGCGTCGATGGCGATGATGGAGCAAGCGGCGCCGGCCGCGGCGATTTCGGGTGCGACCTTCCAGCCCTCGCTGACGTGATGGAGGGCGACCTTGAAGCCGAACTCCTTCGCGAGGCGCAGGACGGTGACGATGTCGTCGTGCCGGTGCGTGTGGTGCTGCACGATGCGTTTGCCGTCGAGAACCTCGACGAGTTCCTCCAAGGCGAGGTTGCGGTCGGGGCGCTTGGCGGGGTCGTCGCCGGCGCGGGCGAGCTTGTCGCGATATTCGCGGGCCTTGATGAACTGCTCGCGCACGAGGGCGGCGGACTTCGCGCGGGTGCCGGGGAAGCCGTTCTTGCCCTTCATGGAATTCGTGCCGTTGGCCATCTTGAGTCCGCCGGCGGGAGTGCCGTCGGGCTGCGCAATAAGTAGGTCGTCGATGGTGCGGGCGGTGCGGAGTTTGAGGTAGAGCGTCTGGCCGCTGATGAGGTGGCCGGAGCCGGGCATGACGTTGACGGTGGTGATGCCGCCGGCGCGGGTCTTTTGGAAACGCGAGTCGCGCACGTCGATCGAATCGAGCACGCGGGTCTCGGGCTGGATGGGGTTGGAACTGTCGCCGCCGCTGCCGCCGCCGATGTGGCTGTGTGAGTCGATGAGGCCCGGCATGATGACCTTGCCGGTGACATCGACAATCTGCACGCCCGCGGAAAGCCGCACCGTGTCGGCGCGGCCGACGGCGGTGATCTTGCCGTGCTGGACGAGCAGGAGGCCGTTTTCAATTGGCTCGCCGGTGATGGGGATGAGGGTCGCGCCGGTGAAGGCGACGGGGTTTTCCTGGGATTGGAGCACCGTGCCGGTCAGCAACGCGAGCCCGCAGAATAGTCGGGAGAACATATGCCGAGCAAAGCCGGTGGTGCGGCGACGGCAAATTGCAAATGCGAGGGGGCCAAGGGGCCAGAGTTTTTTAACACAAAGGGCGCAGAGGCCACGGAGAGAATACCTCTCGGGTTCTTTCTCAGTCTCTTAAGCTTTCTCTTTCTCCCCAACACCAGCCACGGTCGCTTCCGGTCCGTTTCATCCCACCGACCTCTGTGCTCTCTGCGCCCTCTGTGTTGAAACCTCCGCTCAGAATTCGTCGAAGGCGATCTGCTGCGGGGTGACGCCGAGATCGGCGAGCATGCGGGTGCAGGCCTTGATCATCTGGGGCGGGCCGCAGAGGTAGAACTCCACCGCCGCGGGGTTGGGGTGGTCGCGCAGGTATTGGTTGAGCACGACCTCGTGGATGAAACCGGTGGGGCCGGTCCAGTTGTCTTCCGGCAGCGGGGCAGAGAGCGCGAGGTGGAAGCTGAAGTTGGCGTGTTGTTGCGCGAGGCCCTCGAAGTAGTCGGCGTAGAAAATTTCCTGTTTGGAACGTGCGCCATACCAGTAGCTGACCTTGCGGTGCGTGTGCGCGGTTTCGAACAGGTGGGTCAGGTGCGCGCGGAGCGGAGCCATGCCGGCGCCGCCGCCGATGTAGACGGCTTCCTTTTGCGTGGGTTTGAGATGGAAGTCGCCGAAGGGGCCAATGGCGGTGACGGTGTCGCCGGGCTTGAGGCTGAACACGTAGGCCGAGCCGGCGCCGGGCGGGCAGTCTTGGCCGGGGGGCGGCGTGGCGATGCGGATGTTGAACCGGAGGGTGGACTCGGTGGCGGCGTTGCTGGCGAGCGAGTAATTGTTGCGGCGAGGCGCCGAGTTGGACGCGACGAGGTCGAAGACGTGCTGCACGCGCCAGACGGCGGCAAAGGGCTCGGGGATGTCGAAGTCGGCGAACTTCAGCTCCGGGAACACGGGGATGTTGAACTGCAGGTAGTCGCCAGGCGTGAACGCGGGTTTCTGCGCGGCGTCGGCCGGCTCAAGCACGAGCTCCTTAATGAAGGTGGCGACGCTGCGGTTGGAGACCACGCGGAAGGTGAAGGTCTTTTGCTCGCGCGCGCCGGCGCCGCCGGGTTGGCGGACATTGAGCCAGAGCCGGCCGCGGCGCTCTTCCAAGGGATAGGTGGCGAGACCGCGGCAGACGGGCGGGCGCGCGGGGGAGCCGTCGGCGAGGTTGAACCGGCCGTTGTGCTTGGGGCATTCGATGATCTTCCCCTTCACGAGGCCGTCGGCGAGGTGGGTGTTGCCGTGGGTGCACACGCCGTCGGTGGCGTAGAGCGCGCCGGCCTCGTCGCGGTAGAGCGCGTAGGTCTTGTGGCCGTGGTCGAAGCGAATGACATCGGCGGGACCGAGGTCGGCGGCGGCGCAGATCTCGATCCAACCTTCGGCGTTGGGCGTGGCATCCGCCGGGCCGACGGCGGGTTCGGGCGTGCGCGCGGGCGGCGGTGGGAGCTTGCGGCGCACGTAATGGCCGGGGTCCTTCACCTGGCGCAGGACGGTGGGGATGATTTCGCGAAATGCCTCGGCTATGCTGTTGTAGGGCACCGGCATGTTGTGCTTCACCAGTGCGTGCAGGCGCGGGAGGTTGTGATACGGCACGAGCGGGAACATGTGGTGCTCCACGTGGTAGTTCATGTTCCAGTAGAGATACCGGTGGATCGGGTTCATGTAGACCGTCCGGCAGTTGAGCCGGTGATCGAGGACGTTTTCGGCAAGACCCGCGTGCTGGGTGTAGCCGTAGACCAGCATGAGCCAGGTGCCGAAGATGTTGGGCAGGCCGACGTAGAGCAGCGGGAGGAAGCTCTGGGTGTAGAGCGCGAGGCCGATCGACGTCGCGTAGATCAGCACATAGATGCGCGCGCGGAAAAAGATCTTCGGGAATTCGCTCTCCGGGATATAGGTTTTCTCGTCCGGTAGCATGCGGCCGACCGCGTGGTTGAGGATCTGTGTGAAATAGCGGCGGTAGTTCGGGAGGTTGAAGACGCCGAAGAACATCTTCCGCAAGTTGGGCGGGCGCGGGACGGCGATCTCGGGGTCGCGACCAACGATGATGGTGTCGCTGTGGTGGCGCGTGTGGCTCCAGCGCCAGAGGACGGACTCGCGCATGACCATGAACGAGGCGATCTCGTAGAGGGCGCGGTTCATCCAGTCGGTCTTGAACGCCGTCCCATGCTCGGACTCGTGCCAGCGCGAGTCGGAGGTGGAACCGTAGAGGGTGGCGTAGACGAAATACGGCACGATCGCCCACCACGAACCCCAGAGCAGCCAGGTGGCGTAGGCGCTGCCCAAGATGAGTGCGAACCAGATGAGCGTGTCGCGGATGGCGGGGCCGTCGCGGCGCTCAAGGAGCTTGCGCATCTCGGCGCGCGGCACGGGACATTGATACCAGTCGGCCTCGGCGAGGCCGCGCTCGACAGCGGTGGCGGCGTTAACGCCAGTGAGGGAGTAGTCGAGGTGCGGGGGCAGGACGGAAGTAACCGGGGGCATGGGGATGGGGAAAAGCTAGACGGGATTGTCGGCCGGGCCAAGCCCGCCGGGCGGAAGGGTTACTGAATACGACGAGTGATCGAGGCGGACGGGTCAGGCTCAGTCGTGGTGAAACAGCTCCTCCATGTCGGCCCACCATTCCCCCGGCGCGCGCGTGGGCAGCGGTTCCTGGCAGGGCTCGTTGATCGCCCACCATTCGCGGGTGACAGGATCGGCGGCAATGGCGGCGGTGTCCGAGGCGTAGTCGGTGCCGCGATACTCGAAGTAGCTGAAGAGCCAGCCGTCCTTGTGGAAGATCGAGTAGTTGTGGATGTGGCTGGCGGTGAGCCGGGCGAGCACCCCGGGCCAGACGGCGGCGTGGAGGCGTTTGTATTCCTCGAACTTTTCCGGTCGCACCCGGAGCACGGAGCCGTAGCGGCGCATGATCAGGCGGCCGAGAAGGCGTAGATCGTGGTGCGGCGCTGCGGCGAGCCGGGGTGCACGAGGGTGTCGCCAAGCTCGGGGCGGTGCGCGCCGTCGGGGTAACCCTGGCACTCGAGGCAAAGGCCGTGATGCGGGCCGTAGGCGGCGCCGGCCTTGCCGGTGAGGGTGTCATCGAGCGCCATGCCGGTGTAGAACTGCAGCGCGCAGTCGTTGGTGGAGACGGTGACGACGCGGCCGGAGCCGGGTTCGGTGACGCGGGCGACGACGGTGGGCTGGTCGACGGCGCGGGCGCGGAGAAAATAGTTTTCGCCATGGGCCCGGTAGAGGCCGGCGAGGGCCTCGCCGAGCTGCCGGGGCTGACGGAAATCGTTGCCGGTGCCGGCAACGGGTGTGAGTTGACCAGAGAGCGTCATCGCGGCGTCGGCGGTCGGGATCACGGCGTCGGCTAGGATTTGGATCTCGTGTCCGCGCACGTCGCCACTCCCCTCGCCCGCGAGATTGAAATAGCTGTGCTGGGCGAGTGAGAGCGGTGTGACGCGGTCGCTCTCGGCGTGTGACACGACGATGAGTTCGTTGGCGTCGGTCAGCGTGTAGGTGACAGTGACGTCGAGGTTGCCGGGATAGCCCTCCTCGCCGTCGGGGCTGTGGTAGAAAAGCGTGAGGGACGACGCGGTCGATTCGCGCACGGTCCACACACGTTTATCAAAACCGACGAGCCCGCCGTGCAGGTGGTTAGGGCCGTCATTGAGCACGAGCGAGTGTGTGCCGTCGGGCAGGCGGAGCTGTCCGCCGGTGACGCGGCCGGCGATGCGGCCGATGATGGCGCCGAAATACGGATGACCCGCGAGGTAGGCGTCGAGCGTTTGAAAGCCGAGGACGACATCTGCGAGTTGACCGTTTCGATCCGGCACGCGCAGGGCGGTGATGATGCCGCCGTAAGTAATGATGTCGGCAGACGCACCGGTGGCGTTGGTCAGGGTGTATTGGGTGACGGCGGTGCCGTCGGGGAGCATGCCGAAAGGTTGCGGGGGCATGGGGTATTTGGGGATTACTGATGGCGCTGCCAGGAAAGCTTGTGCTTATCGATCCAGCGGTAGTGATCGGCGTAGGTCAGGCCGGCGGCGGAGTTTTCGTCGAGGATGACGGTGGCGCGCGAGTGTTGCTGCAGGGCGGAGCCGGGGCAGATGGCGGCGAGCGGGCCCTCGATCATGTGCTCGACGGCGCGGACCTTGGCCGGACCGAAGGCGAGCAGCAGGCAGCGGCGCGCTTCGAGGATGGTGCCGATGCCCATAGTGATGGCGTGCTTGGGCATGGCTTCGAGCGAGCCGAAGACCTCGCTGTTGTCGCGCAGGGTTTGCTCGGAGAGAATCTTAATCCACGTGCGCGAGCGGAGTGAGCCGGTGGGCTCGTTGAAGCCGATGTGACCGTTTCGACCGAGGCCGAGGAGTTGGATGTCGATGCCGCCGGCGTCGGCGATGCGTTGTTCGTAACCGCGACACTCCGCATGGAGATCGGGGGCGGTGCCGTTGGGCACGTGGGTGCGGGCGCGATCGATATTGATGTGACGAAACAGATTTTCGTCCATGAAGTAACGATACGACTGGTCGTGGGTGCCGGGCAGGCCGACGTATTCGTCGAGGTTGAAGGTGGTGACGCGCGAGAAATCGAGGTCCTCCTCGCGGTGCAGGCGGATAAGCTCTTGATATAGCCGGAGGGGGGTGCGCCCCGTGGCGAGGCCGAGGAC
The DNA here is from genome assembly GCA_029979145.1 of Opitutaceae bacterium. Classification (GTDB taxonomy): domain Bacteria; phylum Verrucomicrobiota; class Verrucomicrobiia; order Opitutales; family Opitutaceae; genus Cephaloticoccus. The sequence goes on along the minus strand of JAPOIC010000004.1, from coordinate 4,927 downwards.
GGCGTCGGGTTTTTCGCGCACGACGCGGGCAATGATCTTGGCGCCCAGCACACAGCCGGCGTCGGGGTTTTCGCGGATGAGCACTTCCATGCGGCGAGGCTAGACAGAGTCGGCCGTGGCGGAGAATCCGAAAGTGCGGCATAGACCGGTCAGGCGGAGGAAATTTGCGTTTGTCGAAATTGGAGGCTGCCCGTCATCGTCGGAGCCATGACCTTGCGATGGCTGCGTTTAGGCACGATTTTGCTTTTGCTGACTGGCCTGGGGATAGCGGAGCTGCCGGCCAAGGATCGACCGCCGGTGCCGAAATTTCGGGCGCCGCCGGAATATCCGATGATCGCACGGTTCTTGAACATGGAGGGTGAGGTCTTGGTCGAGTTCGTGGTCGATACCACCGGGAAGGCGATATTGGCCCGCGCAATCCGGTCGACGCACGCCGTCTTTTCGGAGCCAGCCGTTGCTTCGGTCTCAAAGTGGATTTTCGAGCCCTCGCGCAGACTTGGTCAGCCGGTGCAAACGCGGATGCAGGTGCCGATTATCTTCCGGTTGGAAGGCAAACCCCAGGAGTTATCACCGGAGTTCTTGGCGACCGATACTCCGCCGCGGCCACGGTTCCTTTTCCCGGCATTGTATCCTGCGTCGTTGCTTCGGTCGGGTGTTGAGGGCCGGGTGGACTTGGAGTTCACGGTGGGGATCGACGGTCGGCCCACCGACATACGCATTCTATCGTCCACCCTCCCGGACTTTGAAAAGCCCGCTCTGCAGGCCGTGTCACAATGGCTGTTTATCCCCGCCCGCAAAGACGGGCAGTTGCAGGCGCAGAACGTCAAGCAGCAGCTGAGGTTTCTGCCGCCTCGGGCCGCGGGAGAGTTGCCCGGGATTCCGCAGGCGGAACCGCGCCGGGTGGTCGCGGTGGAGCAGCTGTCCACGGATGAACCGCGCATCGTGTATCCCTTCGAGCAGTTGCTGGCCAACGAGCAGTGCGTGGTTGAGTTGAAGCTCACCATCGATGCGCAGGGCAAACGGATCGACCGGCAGTGGTCGGAAGAGATCCCCGAACCGTTTCGCTTCGCGGTGGACGCGCTCATCGACCTGGCCGCGGCGACGGCGGGGCCACCGGAACCCGCGGTGTGGGGCACGAGCCAGACGCGGCGAATCGATTTCAACCCGACCTCGGGCGATGCCGAAATCGACGATGCGAGCGCGGCAATCCTCAAGCTACTGCGCCTCGGGGGTGAGGCGGCGGAGTATCCGCAGGATGCGGACTTAGATGAGGTGCTCGTGACGGTGAAGGAAGCCGAGCCAATTTTCCCGTCACAACTTGATGACGCCGTGACCGGTGGCGAAGCCGAGATCGAGTTTTTCGTCGATAGATCCGGTGCGGTGCGTCTGCCGCGCATCGTCAGCGCAAGCGAGCCGGCGTTTGGTTATGCCGCCTGCCAGGCGGTGGCGGCGTGGGCTTTTAGCGAGCCGCGGCAGGCCGGCGCGCCCGTGATCGTGCGCGTGCGGCGGACATTGACCTTTGCGCGCCCGGTCGAGCGGTGAGTCGCGCCGACTCAGTGCCGCAGTCGGCGCTGGAGCTTCTTCATCTCCGGGCTGACGGCGCCGCAGTCGCCGCCGCAGCCGGTGGCGGTTTTCCGAAACGCGCGGCGCACGAGCCAGACGGCGGCGATGCCGACGGCGAGCAGGGCGAGCAGGGTCTGGATTTCCGGAGTCATGCGTCAGAAGCCGAGCGCGCGCCCGGCTTGATACACCACTAGCGACAAAAGCCACGCGGTGCCAGTCATGTAGCCGATTTGGAAAAGCGGCCAGCGCCAGGAGTTGGTCTCGCGTTTTACCACGGCGACGGTCGCGACGCATTGCATCGCGAACACGTAAAAGATCATGAGCGTGAGGCAGACCAGCGGCGTAAAGAGCGGGCGGCCGTCGGGCCAGGTCGCAGCCGCGAGCGCGTGGCGCAGCGGCGTGGTGTCCTCGTCGATGTCCTCGGTGTTGAAGACGACGCCCATGGTGGAGACGAAAACCTCGCGCGCGGCGAAGGAGCTGATGAGGCCGATGCCGATTTCCCAATTAAAGCCGAGCGGCTTGATGGCGGGCTCGATCAGGTGGCCGACGCGGCCGGCGAAACTCTGCGCGAGCTGCTCGGAAGGCGTGGCGGCGTCGGGGGCCTTCGGATAGCTGGCGAGGAACCAGAGCACGATGGACAGGCCGAGAATGATGGTGCCGGCGCGCTTGAGGAAGAGCCACGCGCGCTCGGCCATGTGGCGGACGACGTCCATGAGCGCCGGCAGGCGGTAGGGCGGCAGCTCCATGATCATGAGCGGCGGCTCGCCCTTCAGGAGCGTGCGCTTGAAGAGCCACGCAAAGCCGAAGGCTCCGAAGGTGCCGAGCGCATACATCAGGAGCATGAGCCCGACTTTGGTGAGGATCGGCACTTGGTCGCCCGGCACGAGCGCGGCAATCATGAGCAGATACACCGGCAGGCGCGCGGAGCAGCTCATGAGCGGAGCGACGAGAATGGTGACGAGACGGTCCTTGTGATCCTCAATGGTGCGCGTGGCCATGATGCCGGGAATGGCGCAGGCGTAGGAGCTGAGCAGCGGGATGAAGGATTTGCCGTTGAGCCCAACGCGACTCATCAGGCGGTCCATGATGAACGCGGCACGGGCCATGTAGCCGGTGCTTTCAAGCAGGCCGATGAAGAAAAACAGAATCAGGATCTGCGGGAGGAAAATGATGACGCCCCCCACCCCGGCGATCGCGCCGTCGGTGATCAGGTCGCGCAGGTCGCCCTCGTCCAGTTGCGCCTTGACGAAATCCTACACGCCGGCGACGTGCCCGTCGATCCAGTTCATCGGGTATTCCGCAAAGGTGAAGATGCTGAGAAACAGCAGCGTCATGATGCCACCGAGCACGAGCCAACCCCAGACGGGATGCGTGACGACGGCGTCGATGCGATCGCTGCGACTCGGGCCGTCGGTGACCTGCTGCTGTTCGATGGTCATGGCGCAGAGGCGCCCAATGGCATCGTAGCGCGAAGTCACGAGCGACGCGGCCCAGTCGGTCCCCTCGCCCGACCAGCGCTTTTGCCAATGCGCGAGGATTTCACCGGTGCGCACTGGCAGGGGTTTCGAGCCGGCGACGCGCACGGAGTCCTGGTCCGTGAGCAAGAGGAGCGCCTCGGCGCGGGCCACGAGCGGCGAGCGGCCTCCATGTTCAGCGAGCGAGGCCTGCAATTCGGAGACCGCGGGGGCGATGGCGGCGGGAATGTCCCACGCGTGGCGCGAGAGCGGCAGGTCGGTGCGGCTCATGGCAAGGCGCAGCTCGACGAGGCCCTTGCCGTTGACGGCTTCGCACGGAATCACGGGGATGCCGAGCTCGTGCTCAAGGCGGGCGGTGCGAATGCGCAGGCCGGATTCGCGGGCCACGTCCATCATGTTCAGCACGAGGATGACGGGCCGGCCGAGATCGAGGATCTGGTGAACGAGGTAGAGGTTTCGCTCGAGGTTGGTCGCGTCGACGATGCAGAGGATGCGGTCCGGCTGGGGCGTATCGGCGCGGCGGCCAAGCAAGACGTCGCGCGTGACAGCTTCGTCGGGCGAACGCGCGGCGAGTGAATACGCGCCGGGCAAATCGATCACCGTCATCAGCTGGCCGTGCTGCGACCACGTGGTGCCGACCTTCTTTTCGACGGTGACGCCGGGGTAGTTGCCGATCTTTTGTTTCAGGCCCGTGAGGGCGTTGAACAACGTGCTCTTGCCGCAGTTGGGATTGCCGACGAGGGCGAAGACCGGCTGGCGGGACGGTGCGGCGCCCGCAGTCGGCTTGATGTGGCTCGGCAGGGCCATGGTCAGGCGGCGGGCTCGACGAGCACGTGCTCGGCTTCGGACTTGCGCAGCGTCAGGCGGTAGCCGCGCACCTTGATCTCGAGGGGATCGCCAAGCGGCGCGGCGCGCACGAGGGTAATGGTCGTGCCGACGAGCAGGCCCATTTCGCGCAGGCGGACGACGGCGGCGCCGTGCGCGGGCAGTTCACGCACCACGGCTTGGGTGCCGATGGCGAGATCGGAGAGTTTCGTCAGCCCGGCCATGGGACGGACCTCAGCGCGCGAGGGGTTCGACGCGAATGCGGCTGGCCGCGCCGTGGCTCAGGGCGATGCGCGTGCCGTTTACTTGGCAAAGGATGGTGGCCTGGCCGGAGACCTTGGTGATGACGGCGGCTTCGCCGAAACCCATTTCCCGCACGCGCTGGCAAAATTGCGCGTCGCCGGAGAGGGCGAGCACCCGGCCTTTCCCGCCGGCGGGGAGCTGGCAGAGGGGAAGGTCGACCGGGGAACTGGGCTTACGCTCAGGCATGTGAGGCCACACCACAATGAGACTCAGTTTCAATGTCAATGGCATCGTAGTGAAATCGCGGCCCGGGAACGGTCCGCTTGCTAGGGTGATGGTAGCGGCGGCCCGATTTTTGGGTTTATTGGTCAGAGGGGTTCTGCATCGTCACGCCCGGTGCTTAAGAGGACTCGGATATCATCGGCTCCGCGGGGATTTGTCGGGGGTGGCCCCGGCGAAATTCGTCGTCAGCCCATCCATGGGGCCGAGGTGGCGATGACCTGGTGGGTTGGCCTTAATCTCGTGTTTTTACCGTGGTCGCTGGGCGGGATGCGCATCTGGACGCGAGTTGCGCGCATCGGGATGATGGTGTGCGCAGCGACGGGCGCGTCGCGAGCAAAAGCGCGCCGCTCGAGATTCGGGTAAAAAAAAGACGCGGACGAATCCGCGTCTTGAATGAGGTGAGGGTCGCTAAGCGCCGGCGGCGCTTGAGACCGAGCTGCGTGCCGGCGTAGCGGACGAGGTTCTGCAGGTGTTCGGCCTGTTGCGGGTCGAGGTGCTTGGAGTCCTCGAGTTCCTTTTGCGCCCGCTTCATCGCTTCC
>JAPOIC010000132.1 GCA_029979145.1 Opitutaceae bacterium | reverse complement strand
GGCCCCCGCCGCGGGTGGTGCCACCGTCCCCGGCGAGGTGTAAACTAGCCCGGCGTTGTGCGCCACCATGTGGAAACGTCCGCCGCTGCGAATCACCGGCGCGACCGCGCGCGGCCAAATCAGGTGCGACAAAGGGGACGGCATTCGTGTTGAAAACAGACAACAGCCGGCGGAATCCGACAACGACATTTTCTTCCCCTAGGCCGCGGTCTGCGGTCGGGTAACCCGCGTTACCCCCATGCCCTCCTCCGCCCAAATCTCCGCCTTCTTTCAAGCAAACGGCTACTACCATGCCCGCGGCGTCTTCAGCCCAGCCAAGGTCAAGGTCCTTGAGCGCGACTTCGACCGCATCGTCCGCCAGCTCACCCGCAGCGGCGACCTCAACACCGCGCGCTGGGGCGGCGAGCGCCAGAAAAAGGACGGAGCCGAGAGTAGTGCCATTACCCACACCCACAACGTGCAGAACTACTCCGAGGGGTGGCTGCGCGCGATCCAGGACAAGAAATTCCTCGATATCACCGCGGCCATCCTCGGCCCGGACATCATCCTGCATCACACCAAGCTCTTTCAGAAGCCCACGGAAAACGGCATGCCGTTCACCATGCATCAGGACTTGTCGTATTTCCCGTCGGTCAAGGACACCATGATGGCCGCCGTCATCCACGTCTCCCCGGCCACCGACAAGATGGGCTGTCTGCGCGTCTACCCCGGTTCCCACAAGCTCGGCCGCGTGCCGCACACCGGCGGGCAGGAGGCCTGCGACTTCCTCGACCAATACCCGCTTGAAAACGCCACCGTGGTCGAAGCTGAGCCCGGCGACGTGGTCTTCTTCCACTACTTCACCCTGCACGGCTCCAAGCACAACCGTTCGCGTCGCTTGCGGAAGACCGTGCTGGTGCAGATGCACGCCGGCGACGACGAGATCGAGGCCGGTAACGGCCACCCCAACTGCCGCCTCGCCCTGCGCGGCTGGAACCACCGCATCAACCGCGCCATCGCCAACACCCCCGAAAAGTAAGCGTTGTAGGGCGGTGATTCCAATCCCCGCCTTTCCGTCCACGCGGATGCGCCAAGGCGGGAATTGGAATTCCCGCCCTACCCATTTTCCTTCTCGTTCTCCGATAGGTTCTCGTTCTCGCTCCGTGAGCGAACCCCTTCCCCATGCGCACCGTTCACCTGATCTTCAACGCCCACCTCGATCCGGTCTGGCTCTGGCCCTGGACCGCCGGCGTCGATGAATGCCTCAACACGTGTTACACCATGTGCAACACGCTCGACCGCCACCCCGACATCATCTTCACGCGCGGCGAGGCCTGGGTCTACGAACAGGTGCGGCGCCACGACCCGGCGCTCTTCAAGCGCATCGTGAAGCACATCCGCGCCGGCCGCTGGTCCGTTGTCGGCGGCTGGTGGATCCAGCCCGATTGCAACTTGCCGAGCGCGGACAACGTCAATCACCAGATCGGCCTCGGCAAAGCGTGGTTCAAGGAGCACCTCGGGCTCTTCCCGCGCATCGGCTATAATGTCGACTCCTTCGGCCACACCGCCGCGCTGCCCGACCTCATGACCGCCCACGGCCAGGACAGCTACGTCTTTATGCGGCCCATGGCGCACGAGACGACCCTGCCCTCGCGCGTCTTCCGCTGGCGCGGCCGCCCGGGCGGCAAAGAGGTCACCACCTTCCGCATCGCCTACGGCTACTGCACGATTTACCCGCCGACCTTTGACCACATCGAAGGCTCGTTGAAAGACCTGCCCCCCGGCGTCGACCACACGATGTGTTTCCTCGGCGTCGGCGACCATGGTGGTGGTCCCAACGAAGCCATCATTGCGTGGTGCCGCGAAAACATGACCGCCATGCCCGGCGTGAAATTCGAGTTCTCCTCGCCGGAGCGCTATTTCAAGGCCATCGCACCGGTGCGACACAAGCTGCCGCTCGTCACTGGCGAACTGCAGATGCACGCCATCGGCTGCTACACCGCCCACCGCCCGGTGAAACTCGGCGTGCGACGCGCCGAGAATCACCTCGCCCAAGCCGGGTCCGCATTAAAATCCGCCAAGCCGGCGGAACGCCGCGCCGCTGCCCCCGCCCTCGCCGCCGCGTGGGAGACCCTCTGCTTCAATTCCTTTCACGACACGCTCGGCGGTTCCTGCACGCCGAGCGCGGCCAAGGCCGCCGATGACCAGCTCGCCGGCGCCAAGGCCGCCGCGGAAACCGTCCTCAGCGAAACCTTCCGCCGCCGCGTGCACGCGTTGCCGGCAGATCCGCGCCAGCGCATGGTTTTTGGCAACTACACCGCGGAAAAATTCTCCGACTTTGTGGAGCATGAACCCTGGCTGGAGTGGACGCACTGGCGCCCCGACTGGTGCCTGCTCGATAACCGCAACCGGATCGTGCCGCACCAGATCATCGAGCCCGAGACCTTGATGCCGGACACCATGCGCGTGCTCTGTCCGCTGGACATCCCCGCCGGTGAGCTCCGCTCCCTCCGTATCGCGCGCAACGTCCGCGGTCGCACCGCCAAGCTCAAGGGCGCCGCGCCGGACTTCACCCTGCAGGTCGCGGCCGATGGCACCGGTTCCTTGTCAGCACCCAAAGAATCGTGCCCATTGCCGGAGCTGCGCCTGATCGAGGATCTCTCCGACACCTGGTCGCACGGGATCGACCGGTTCGCCGGGCCGCAAAAGGACCATGCGCATTGGAGCGAGCCGGTGCTCGTGGAGTCCGGGCCCATCCGCCACCTCTGGCGCGTGGACGGCCGCATCGGCGAAAGCCGGGTGTGCGCCGATTGGCGGCGCTATCGCGGCCAGGCGTTTTACGAACTCCGACTGCGCGTCAACTGGCACGAGCATCACCGGCTCCTGCGTCTCTCGTGGGCGCCGGGCGCGGCGATCACCTCGCGCGACGACGGTATTACCGGCGGCGGCCTGCCTCGCGCCAGCGACGGTCGCGAACTACCGTTGCGCGACCGATCACTCTTGAAACTAGCCGGCGGTCGTCGCGCCGGCGTCGTCGCCCCCGAGGTTTTCGCGGTCAGCGGCGACGAACACGAATTGCACCTGACGCTGCTGCGTTCGTGCCCCTTCGCCCACCACGACCCCAAGATCCTGCCGCCCAAGCTTGAGCACTACGCCTGGGTCGACCAAGGCGAGCACGTGTTCTTCCTGCGGTTTTTCCCGGCCGGTTCGGTGAACGCCGCCACCCTGGATCGCCACGCCCTGCACCTGCAGCAGCGCCCGGTGGCCGCCGACCTCACGCGGGGCATGCCCTGCCGCCCCTTCCGCGAACAACCGGACTGGCCGGCGTGAGCCGATAAGGCGTGCGTTGCCGCGCAGACGCGACCAGTCTACCACCGATTCCCGTCTGCATGGTCACGATTCTTCCCGTCGACGCCTCTAACTTCGACCGGTGCATCGCCCTTCGGCCGCACCCCGGCGCGGCGGCGTAACGCAAATCGGCGATCTCATCCGCCCGGCGCGAATCGGCGCGCACGAGTCCCGTAACTTCCGCCCGCAAGGCGTTAATCTGTTCCTGTTGCGCCGCCACCTGCGCCTGCAGCTGGCGATTGGCCTCGATCAGTTGCCGCCATTCCTCCGCCGACGGCGCTTGCGCGGATAGCACCACCACGCCGAACACAAGGTTCCCAGCAACTCCGCGCCCGAGACCGGGGATGAATCGCGCCACGGGGAGGACTCCGGACAAAACATAGGCCGGCCTACCTACCTTGCAAGACCGCGGAATACCCCCGAACCAAAGTAATCGCCCGCCCGGACGACGCTTACTCCACCGCAGGCTCGTCCACCGCGAGCAGGCGGAGGAATTCCGCCTCGTCGATCACGGTCACGCCCAAGGCCTGCGCCTTGTCCAATTTCGAGCCCGCTTCCTCGCCGGCGAGGACGTAGGAGGTCTTCTTGCTCACGCTGCCGCTGACCTTGCCGCCCTCGGCCTCAATCTTCGCCCCGGCTTCGTCGCGGGTCATCGTCGGCAGCGTGCCAGTGAGCACGAAGGTCTTGCCCACAAACCGCGTGCCGGTCGGCGCGGACGCCGTCGGCGCCACGGGATCGAAGCCGAGCTCGCGGAGTTCGCGCACGACCGCCGAGTTCTCGGGCTTCGCAAAATGCGCCAAAATCGCCTGCGCCATGGTTTCGCCGATGCCGTTGATCACCGACTCCTTTTTGCCGACGATGAGGTCCTCGTATTTCGCGCCGGCGATCGCCTCGAGGCTGCCGAAATGTTTCGCCAGGTCCTTCGCCGCCGCGGCGCCGACGTGCGTGATGCCGAGGCCGTGGATCACGCGCCAGAGCTCGGCCCGCTTGCTCGCCTCAATGGCGGCGAGGAGGTTGTCGGTGGATTTCTCCACGCTCTTGCCGAGCGTGAGGAGTTGGTCGCGCTGCAGCCGATAGAGATCCGCCACGCCGCGCACCCAGCCTTGGTCGACCAAGGTGTCCACCATCGCCACACCGAGGCCGTCGATGTCGAGGCAGCCCTTGCACGCGAAATGCTGCACGCGCCGGCGCACCTGCACCGGGCATTCGTGATTCGGACAGCGCAGCGCCACCTCACCCTCCAGCTGCACCACCGGCGTGGCGCAGACCGGGCAGGCCGCGGGAAACGCGAATGGCGCGCACTCCGGCGGACGCTTCGCGAGGTTCACGCCGAGCACCACCGGAATGATCTCGCCGGCTTTCTCCACGTAGACATGGTCGCCGATGCGGATGTCCTTGCGCGCGATTTCATCGCGATTGTGCAGCGTGGCGCGCGACACCGTCGTGCCTGCCAGCTGCACCGGCGTCAGCTCCGCCACCGGCGTCAGCACGCCCGTGCGCCCGACTTGAATCGTGATGCCTTGGAGCAACGTCTCGGCGCGTTCGGCCGCAAACTTGTAGGCCATGGCCCAGCGCGGAGCCTTGCTCGTGCTGCCCGCATCGCGCTGCAACTTGATCGGGTCGAGCTTCACCACCGCGCCGTCGGTCGCGTAGGAAAAATCGTTCCGCATCCCGTCGAGCTCCTGCACCGCCGCCCAGACGGCGTCGATCCCCTGCACGGCCCAGGTCTTTTCCACCGTCGGCAAACCCCAGCGGCGCACCAAGGCGTGAAATCCGCTCTGGGTTTCGCCGGCTGCACTCGCCGGTTCGCAGTAACCGAGGCCGTAAAGCACGATCTCCAGCCGACGTGCAGCCACCTCGGCGCGGTCCAGCAACTTCAGGGTGCCGGCGGCGAGGTTGCGGGGATTGGCGTAGAGCGGCGCGCCTTCCTCTTCGCGCTCGGCGTTGATGCGCGCGAACTCCGCTAGGGTCATGAACACCTCGCCGCGGATTTCGATGACGTCCGGGATCGGGGCATCGGGGCCGGACTTCAGCTTGTCCGGCAGCGACTTGATCGTGCGGATGTTCACCGTCACATCGTCGCCCTCCACGCCGTTGCCGCGCGTAACCGCGCGCACCAACTTGCCCTGCTCGTAGGTCAGGCTGACAGCCAAGCCGTCGACCTTGGGTTCCACCACGTAGTCGAGCGCGTCGCGCTCCAACACGCGGCCCAGCCGGGCATGAAATTCCCGCAGCTCCGCCTCCGAGTAAGTGTTGTCGAGGCTCTGCATCGGCTGCCGGTGCCGGTAGGTCTCAAACCCCTCCGCCCGGTCATCACCCACCTGCGCCGTCGGCGATTCGGCCGTGGCAAACTGGGGAAACTCCGCCTCCAAGTCCGCCAACTCCCGCTTAAGCGCATCGTAATCAAAATCACTGATCTCCGGCTGCGCCTGCCGGTGGTAAAGCTCGTCATGCCGCGCCACCTGGGCCCGAAGTTCGGCGATTTTTTGCTGCGCAGCTTCCGGAGTCATCGCGCCGATTTGGGACGACTCAGCCGCGATTTTCAACCCGCGGCTTCGCTCGGAAATAGTCGGCAAAAAATGGTCGGGCCGGTGAGATTCGAACTCACGACCTCTTGCACCCCATGCAAGCGCGCTACCAGGCTACGCTACGGCCCGAACAAGAGAACGGTCAGAAAGCGGGATGCCGGGGAGAGTGGCAAGAGCTTTTTCAGACCCCGAT
>JAPOIC010000010.1 GCA_029979145.1 Opitutaceae bacterium | reverse complement strand
CCTCAGGCAAAGTCCGGCCCACTGATCGCAAAGTAACGCGACCAATCCGTCGCCAGCTCTTCCCCGTGCCGCGTCATCCGCATGAAACCGCGCTGCACCTCGAAGCCCAAGCCGTTCACTTCCTTCAACCAAACGTCGTCGCCCGCCGGCACATCCAAAATCACGGGACCGGCCACCTCGGCCAAAGCACGCCGCAGCAAGCGCCCGGCCACCGCGCGATCCGCTGCGACCACCGGACCGAGCTGCGTGGCATTGCGACCGTCGCGGGCCGAGACAAATCCCGTGATGGCACCGGCCGACTCGTGCACCCACGCCAATTGTGGACAACGCAACTGAAAATTTTCCAACAACTGCCGGCGATCGAGTCCAAACACCGCTTCGTCGAGCACTCCGACCGCGTCGAGGTCCGCTGGAGTCATCACCCGCAAGCCGGTCGCATCAGCCGGCACTGGTCGGGTCGGAGCCGCGCAGCGCAACCGCAGCAACCGCGGCCCGTTGCGGAAGCCCAGCTTGCGGTAAAGGCTCTCACCCATCTCCGTGGCATCGAGGAAGGCAATCCGCCCTTGCTGGCTGAGGTCATCCAACAGGGCCTCCATCAGCGACCGCGCAATGCCCCGACCGCGAAATTCCGGCAGGACCAACACCATGTTGATCCATGAGTAGCGTCCGGCCAGCGGCCAAGCCATCGCCGTGCCGACGAGCCCCGCCCCCGGCACCTCCAGCCCGCGACCCAGACAGGTTTTCGCCAGCAACTGCCAATCGGCCGGGTTCTGATTCCATCCGGCCGCCGTGGACAGCCGGAGACCACCGGCTTGGTCACCCGAATTGAGCGGCCGGATACTGCCGGCGGGAGGGGTTGGGTCAGTCAAGCGAGCCATGCGGTGCGGCGGGTAATCGACCGGAGCAAACGGCCGGCGTCAATCCTTCGATAACCGTTCGGTTACCAGGGTGGTGATTTTTCCCCATTGAAAACTTCCCGTGATGGCCGATGCTGCCCGGCAAATGGCCCCCCGGAAATCCCCTGCCAAAAAAAACACGCCCAGCACCCGGGACCGCCTGCTGCGCACCGCCATCAGCCTCTTCTCGAACAAGGGCTTCGACGGCGTCTCGGTGAACGACATCGTCCAGCAGGCCGGGGTGAACAAGCGGATGGTCTACCACTACTTTGAGAACAAGGCGCGGCTGTATCAGGAGGCCTTGTCCTACGCCTACGACGGCCTGAGCGCCTTCGAGCAGGAGACCATCGGCGACGCGCAATCGCTCGAGGACATCGTCAAGCGGCTCGTGTTGGTCTATTTCGAGTTTCCGCGGATCCATCCCGAATTCACGCAGCTGATGCTCTGGGAAAACCTCAACAAGGGCCAGGGCATCCGCAATTCGCGCGCGCGCCTCTCGAAGGACAGTGTCGTGGCCCGCCTCGCCATGGCCATCCGGCAGGACGCCGACGGCGTAAAGTGGCGCAAGGATCTCGATGCCACGGAGCTCTTGATCACGATCATTGGCATCTGCCAAGTCTACGCGTCCCACCGCTACACCCTCTCGCAGGGCCTGCACATCAATCTCGGCGCCCCCGCGGTCATCAAGCGCGGCATCGCCAACGCCGAGCACTTCCTCCTCGCCGGCGTGCGCCCCTAGGCGCTGCCGGGCGCAATTCCCGGGCCGCGGTTTGCCGTCAGGTCTTCGCCGCGTCGGCCGGATCACCGGGGGTGATCGTGAGGGTCGGCACGCGATCGCCTTCCGACACGCGACAGGTCCACGCTTTGCCGCCAAGCACGCGGACTTGGATCGCGTCGGTGTCCGCCAACAGTGTAACCGGCGTCGCTGGCTGCCCTGCACCGGCCAGCGACAACGCGGTCACCAGCGTGGTCGCCATGGCGGGTTCGGAGCGCACCGCGACGAACGGGTGCAACGCCGCGCGCGCAGTCGTGCACGCGGCGGAACTGGTTGAGCGGCTCCGTCACATCCACCTCCTCGCGGAGGAAACGGCGCTCGGCGGCGCGATCGAAGGCCGTCAATTCCGCGCGCACGGCCGCAAAGCGCGGATCGGTCGCAAAGCGCCGGCGCAGGTCGGGAATTTCAGCGGCGGAGAAAAAGAGCACGGGCGGAATCATGGCGCTGGCGCCCAGCGTGGAGCGACCCGGCTTGATGACAACCGCAAAGTAACCGGTGGGTTACTTCGCGCTGGCCAAGGACGTTGGGATGGGGCAGCGTGGGCCCGGGTTGCCGCCAGACCGGCCCCCGCCCGCCCATGCGCATCTTCGATATCCACACCCATCCGATCTGGCATCAAGGCGGCAAGACCCCGGCCGAGGAACGGCGGATCATCGCCCATTGCCGCGACCTCGGGATCACGCGGGTGAACATGCTCGGCGACGTCAGCCGCCACGGCTTCTGCCAGGACGAGGACCAGATTCGCGAGATCAACAGCGACAGCATTGCCCTCGCCGCCCGCCACCCGGATTTCTACACGTTCTTCTGCTACCTCAACCCCACGCTCGGCGAACGCGCCGTCATGCGCGAGGTCGAGCGCTGCGTCGCCGCCGGCGCCCGCGGCATCAAGCTGGAGAAAGCCAACTGCGCCGCCGATCCCGTGATGCGCCACGTCGCCAAGGCCGCGCGCACCTTCGGCCTCGTCGTCCTGCAGCACAGCTGGAGCATGGACACCCACGACGGCGCCAGCGGCATGCAGAGCGACCCGGAGCACACCGCGCTCTTCGCCCGGCGGAACCCCGACGTAAATATCATCATGGCTCACCTCATCGGCTGCGGCTACCGGGGCTTGCTCGCAGTGAAGGACCTGCCCAACGTCTGGGTCGACACTTCCGGCGGCTACCCCGAGGCGCAGATCATCGAGTATGCCGTCGAACATCTGGGCGCCGAGCGCGTCCTCTTCGGCTCCGATCTGCCCATCCGCGAATGCAGCGTAAAGATCGGCGCCATCCGCGGGGCGAACCTTTCCGCCGCCGCCCAACAAAAAATCTTTTACGACAACGCCGCCCGCCTCGTCGGCGTTGCGTGACCCTTTGCCCATGAGCTCGCCCGCCACCACCCCCATCGTCGATGAACCGTTTCCGTGGCCCCAGCGCTGGGGCGACGAAGAAATCGCCCGCCTCTCGGCCACGATGCGCCAGAAATCGCTCTTCTACTGGAAGGGCCCGCAGACGGAGGCCCTCTACCCCGCCTTTCGCGCACACTACCCGCTGAAACATCTCTTCCCCTGCTCTTGCGGCACCGCCTCGGTGCACATCGCGCTGATGGCGTTGCGACTGCAACCAGGCGACGAAGTGATCGTGCCCGCGATGACCGACATGGGCTCCGTGCTGGGCATGCTGCACCAGTTGCTCGTCCCGGTGTTCGTCGACGTCGAACCGCGCACTTACAATCTCGACGTGAAGTCCGTGCAGGCGGCCATCACCCCGCGCACCCGCGCCATCCTGGCCGTGCACCTCGGCGGCAATCCCTGCGACCTCGGCGCGCTCCTGCCGCTCGCCGCCCAGCACAAAATCGCGGTGATCGAAGACTGCGCGCAGGCCTGGGGCTCCCGCTACCAAGGGAAACATGTGGGCCTCTTCGGCGACCTCGGCTGCTGGTCGTTCAACGACTTCAAGCACCTGTCCTGCGGCGACGGCGGCATGGTGGGCACCAACCGCGACGAGCTCGGCCGCGACCTCACCAAGTGGGGTGACAAGTGCTACAACCGCATCACCAATGTCCGCAATCCGGACGAGCTCGCTTACAACTACCGCATGAGCGAGCCGCTTTCGGCCATCTGCACCGCGCAACTCGGCAAACACGACGCCATCGTCGGCCCGCGCGTGCGCTTCGGCACACTCTTAACTGAGCTCCTGCAGGACACGCCCGGCGTGCTGCCGCCGGTGGTCCGGCCCGGCGACACCCACAGCTATTACAACTACATCTTCCGGCTCGACCTGAATGTGCTCAAAACGACCCGCGCTGAGTTTGCCGCCGCCCTGCGCGCCGAGGGCGCCAACGCGCGCGACGAACTTCCGGGTCCGGTTTACACCTACGAGATTTTCCAACGGCACAATTTCTTCGGCGGCCGCTGGCCGGTGCGCGATCTCGGGCTCACCACCATGGACTACACGCAGGTGAAGTGCCCCGAGGCCGAGGCGTATCACAGCGACTGCATCATGTTGCCGATCAACGAGGCCATGACCGAAGGCTACGTCCGCAAGGTCGCCGCCGCCGTCAACGCCGTCGCCCGCCGTTTCGCCGCATGACCGCCTCCACCAATCCCCGCGTCCCGGACGTCACCCTCCACGGTTTGGAGGAGGTCTCCGACATCCTCGTCTACACGAACCAGCAGTATTGGGACTTCCATCCGACCGCCGAACCGCCGGCGCTCGCATTCTCCAATCAGCGTTAATCAGCGCTTATCAGCGTTACACACCCTCCGCGTCCTCTGCGACCTCCTGTAAAATCCCTTTCCTCCTTACGCCCCAAGTTCCCGCGCCCGCCACGCCTCCAACAGAATCTCCAAACGCGCGCGCTTTTCGGCTAGCTCCGCTTCCTCGCTGCGGTCGCGCATTTCCCACGGATCGCTCGCGAGGTTGAATAACTGCACCCGAGCCTCCGCCGGCGGGTAGTAGCGGATCAGTTTCCACGGCCCGGCCTTCACCGCCGCCTGTCGCTCGCGGTAGTGGCTGAAGTGCGGTTCGACGGATTCCTCTCCCGCAAACCACGGCACGAGGCTGTCCGCCGACACCGAAGCCGGCCGCGTCACGCCGGCGAGCTCACAGAGCGTCGCGAACAAACGGAAGCTGTAGACGTCGGCGTCGACCGCGCGTCCCGCCGGCACGCCTGGGCCATTGACGATCAACGGCACGCGCACGCTGTGTTCATACACGCTTTGCTTGCCCATCAGCCCGTGCTGCCCAAGCCCCAGCCCGTGGTCGGACACGTAGACCACAATCGTGTCGTTGCGCCGGCCGCTTGGTTCGAGAGCGTCCAGGATCCGCCCGATCTGCGCGTCGTGGTGCGAAATCATCCCGTAATCCTCCGCCACATGCCGGCGCACTTCCGCGGGATCGCGCGGCGAGGCGGCGAGCTGCTCATCGCGCACGATCAACTCGCCGTTGTTAAAGGGATGCTCGGCCCAGCAGTTCGGCGGCAGCGCAATCGCATCATCATCGTAAAGCGCCCGCCACTCCGCCGGCGGTGTGCGCGGGTCATGGGGCGACGTGAAGGCCACCGAGAGAAAAAACGGTTCGTCGGCCGGCTGACGCTCCAGAAACCGGATCGCCGCCTCGGCAAATAGCTCCGTGGAAAACCCCTTTCGCGGCTGCGCGCGGGCCGCCGGATAGACGCCGCTCGGATCGTAGTCCTGCAACGGCGGATTGATATGGTCCGACATGCCGCCAAACAGCAGCGCCTCGCCTCCGGCAAACGCGCGGTTAAAGGCCGCACCGTCGTTATGCCACTTGCCCGTGGCAAAGGTCGTGTATCCCGCCGACCGAAACGCTTCACCCAGCAAGACGCGATCCGACGCGATCACGTTGGTGTTGTTGGTCAATGCCGGGGGTCGTGGCGTCAGCGCCTCCTGCGGCGCACAACCCGTGTGCAGCGCAGCGCGGCTCGGCACGCACACGGCGCCATTGGCCCCGCCCACAATCCGCGCGCCGCGAAAATGCGCCCCACCCGCCGCGAGTGCATCCAGCACCGGCGTCCGCGCGCTCTGCGGATCGACACAGCTCAGGCAGTCATGCCGATGGTCATCGACCACGATAAACAAGACGTTGGGGCGGGACGGTTTCATAAAGCGCCTTTCAGCGAAAGTCCTCCTACACACATGGCAACCCTTGGCACACGAGAAGAGGATTAAACAGGAGGCCCCTTCCGCATCAGCGTCGATCAGCGCCCACCAGAGTTCCTCTACCTCCGCGCCCCTGCGTGAGCCCTTACTTCTTCTGTCGCTTCACCATTTCCTCGATCCAGATGGGCGCGAAGGGGGACGTGCAGCCTTTGGAAACGGGGTAGTCGCGAAAGACGCCGAGCTTTTCGCCGAGGGCGACGGCGCGTTTGCGGAGGTTGGGATGGTTGATGCCGATCTTCGCGAGGCAGGCGTTCATGGTCCATTGGACGTCCGGCGGGGCCTTGGGCATTTCCTTTTCGATCCGGTCGAGCAAGGCAGAGCGATCGAGACCGTCGGCGCCATCGGCCACGCGGTCGCCGGTGAGGCTCCAGCCGGCGCGGGCGGCCCAGACGTGGCGGTCCTTCATCCACTTCACGCGCAGCGCTTCCTTCTCCGGGTGCGCGTCGATCACGTAGGAGTCCAGCCAGTCCGCGACCCACGAGTAGCTCACCGTGCGCACCAAGCCGTCGAGTTCCGCGGCCGAGAGTTGCTTGGGCACCAGGATCAAGCAGGCGAGATGCTGGGCGTCGACGTTGCCGGTGGCCCAGAGCTTCAGGCCAAGCGCGTGGTCGGACTTGATCGTCTTGGCGAGCTTGCGGATCTCGCCGTGCTTCACGCCGAACTGATTGTCGCCGGCGCCCCGCTTGGCGTAGAGCGCCCGCGTCTTGGGGTCACCGAGGGCTTCCAGCTGCGCGAGGGCGTCTTTGAGGGTCATGCCGCGAGTTTTCCGCGGCGCAGCACCGAGTCGAATCAATCCTTGTTAACCACGAATGGACACAAATACGCACGAATTCCCAGAACCCTGATTGGAGGGTTAGGCCTTGGTGTTCATTCGCGTCCATTCGTGGTTGAGAGAGCCTCGGTTTTCACGGCCATTTTATGGTCGCTTAATCGGGGCTTCACGGACGGAATGCAGGCTGTCGGCGCATGAAGACAAAAGACTTTCTCATCGTGGCACTCGCGCCCCTAGCCGTGCTGGCCGTTCCGTTCGTCGGCAACTTTGTCAGCGCCGAGGTGAACTGGACCGCCTGCGACTTCGCCATCATGTGGGCGCTGCTGGCCGCGGCGACGTTTGCGTGGCGGCTGCTGGCGACGCGCCCCGGGGCCAACCTGCCCTATCAGCTCGGCGCCGCTCTGGCGGTGGGCACCGGTCTGATGTTGATGTGGGTTACCTTGGCCGTGGCGGTGATTGGCCACGACAACCCGGCCAACCTCCTCTACCCCGGCGTCATCCTGCTTGGCCTGACCGGCGTGGGCGTGACGCGCTTCCAGCCGCAGGGCCTCGCGCGCACGGCCTTCGTCGTCGCCTTCGCCACCTTCCTCGTGCCGCTGATCGGCCTGATGGTGCAGCCCGACGACTTCAGCCCCGGAGTGATGCAAGTCTTCACGCTGAACTTCGGCTTCGTCCTGATGTTCACCCTCGCCGGCCTGCTCTTCCGCCAAGCCGCGGCGAAGCAAACGGCGGGGGCGTAAATCGCGTCGGAATTTTTACAGGAGACCGCAGAGGCCGCCGAGTGTGGGGGGGGGTCTCCGACCCCCGCCTCAGCCGGCGAGCCGCCGGCGCTCCCGATTCAGCAGACAAACCTCCTCCGCGACCTCTGCGTCCTCCTGTAAAATCTCTTTTCCCGGTCAGCGTTCCCCAATTTCACCCGAGCAGGTTCCGCAGCGCCGCGAGGTATTTCTCCTGCGTGCGACGGATGACGTCGGCGGGGAGCGAGGGCGCGGGCGGCTGCTGGTTCCACTGGATGGCGAGCAGGTGGTCGCGGACGAACTGCTTGTCGTAGCTCGGCGGCGAGCAGTCGGTGCGGTATTCATCGGCCGGCCAGTAACGCGAGGAGTCGGGCGTGAGCACCTCGTCGATCAGGAACAATTTACCGGCGGCGTCCGTGCCGAACTCAAACTTCGTGTCGGCCAAAATCATGCCCGCGCCCTTCGCGCGGTCGTGACCGAGCTGGTAGAGCTGCAGGCTGAGCGCCTTGACCTGCGCGTAGAGATCCGCGCCGATCGCAGCCGCGCCCTGCGCGTCGTTGATCGGCGTGTCGTGCTCGCCCTTGGGGGCCTTGGTCGTGGGCGTGAAAATGGGCGCGGGCAGTTTCTCCGCCTGGCGCAGACCGGCGGGCAGCGCGATGCCGCAGACCTGGCCGGACTTTTGGTAGGAACTCCAACCGCTGCCGATGAGGTAGCCGCGCGCAACGCACTCGATGGTCAGGGGCTTGAGCTTGCGCACGATCATGCTGCGCAGCTGCAGGTCGCGGTCGTGCAGCCCGCGCCGCGCGAACTCGCCGGCCTGATCGGGCAACAGGTGGTTTTGAATGAGGCCCGCGGTCTGCTCAAACCACCACAGGCTCATCTGCGTGAGGATGATGCCCTTGCCCGGAATGCCGGCGGGCAGGATCACGTCGAAAGCCGACAACCGGTCGCTGGCCACGAGCAGCAGCGCGTCGCCGAGGTCGAAGATTTCGCGGACCTTGCCCGACGCGAGCAGCGGAAACGGCACCCCGGAGAAATCGGTGCGGGCTTGGGTCGGCAGGGCGGCGGCGATCTCGGCGTAGGTCATCGCGCTGATTTGGACGCAATCCCGCCCCGACGCGAAGCCCAATTTCCCCACGGGCCCGTCGCAGCCAGCCGCCGCCCGGGCCCATCGGGCTCCCCGTAAATTTTCCCTTGCGCACCCCGCCGGACCGCCTACGTTTCGCCCTCTTTCGGTTTTGTCCCTATCGTCTAGCCCGGCCTAGGACACCACCCTTTCACGGTGAGAACCGGGGTTCGAATCCCCGTGGGGACGCCAACTTAAGCCCGCCATCACGGCGGGCTTTTTGCTTTGGCGACACGGGGATGAGAAGCGCCAGCTTGGCGGCGCCAGGTGCGCAGCACCTGCCCTCGGGTTCGACGGAGTCCCGCTCAGGCGGGACGGAGAAGGGACCACGCGCAGCGTGGGTCGCACAGCAATGCCGCAGTCGCGGCACCAATCCCCGCGCGTCCGTCCGTAGCCGATAGGCGAAGGAGGATGGGGACGCCAGCCTTTGCCAAGGCTTCGGATGGCAGGCCACAAAACCTAACCCGCCCTTGTGGCGGGTTTTTTGTTTTGGGAGCGCCAGCGTCTCGCCGGCTGTGGCGGGGTCGGCGACCCCGCCCTACATCTCCGCGACCTCGCGCTGCAGGCGGGCAAGGACGCGTTGAAGGAAAAGGCGGCCGGCGAACTCAAGGGCAAGGCCGGTGGTCTGCTCGACGGATTGCTGCGCAGTAAAAAATAGCGCAGCGACTCACTCGTCGTAGCGCCCGAGCTCGTTCGTCCGGATCATCGACTGGATGATCGAGACGTATTCCGCGCCGCGCGTGGAATACGCCAGCAGGCCGTTCGCCAGCGCATGGCCCGAGATCACTTGATCCTGCCGGCGCAGGTCGGCGCGGATGAGACGCAGGCGGCGGTAGCGGTAATGCGTGTTGAGGTTCGCCACGTAGGCCGCGATGGATTCGCGCACCGAGGGGTAGGTGGCGACCTTGAAGGTTTTGCCCGCCGCCCGCCGCCGCGGGATCATGCCCTCTTCGCCGGGCGCGCGCATGCCGAAAAGATTGTTGCCGCGCCGCGCGAATCGCGACGTGCCCCAGGCCGATTCATTTGCCGCCTGCGCCAGCGCCAGCGACGGCGCAATGATGTCGACGCGCAGGAGCACCTTGTCGGCAAATGCCGCGTCCAGTTCCTCCGGCACATCGAGACCGTAATCTTCGGCTAATCGCCGCAGCCAGCCTTCATCGAAAAAACCCGCGCTGCCGTCCTCAGCCAGTTCGGCGCGGATGCCCAGCAACCGATGCCGATCACGGAGGATATCGGCGTTCACCTCGCGCACGTAGGGCAGCAGGTAGGCGAAGAACTCCTCCTTCTTCTCCGTCGTGTCCTCGATCTCCCCGAAGTCGGGCATTGATCCGCCCGAAA
Organism: Opitutaceae bacterium; assembly: GCA_029979145.1. Taxonomy (GTDB): domain Bacteria; phylum Verrucomicrobiota; class Verrucomicrobiia; order Opitutales; family Opitutaceae; genus Cephaloticoccus. The sequence continues at coordinate 9,633 of JAPOIC010000010.1, read as the reverse complement.
ATAACGACCAACCCCACGCGCCGGCTCCCAGCACCGCGGCGCCCACGACCGCCCGACGCACCCAGACGGAGCGTCGCAACCAGCCGGCGGGGTTACCCGGGGTTGCGGTCGACGGCTCCACGCCTTACTCCTTCAGCCGCTTCAGGTGGAGGAAAATGCTGCCACTGGCGTGATACTCGATGTAGTTCGCCGAGGTCTGCACGCGGTCGGTCCAAGTGTTCGGCGCGCGGCCGTGGTTTTCCTGCGCCACGAGCACTTCGTCGCCGGTGAACCACTTCCGGTATTGCGCGCCCTCGGCCATGGAAATCTTCAGCGTGAGCTGCGTGTCGGTCTTGTCCGGCTGAAACATGATGAACACGTCGCCGGTTTTCTCGTCGACCCGCACGCCCTGCAGCATCGTGGTGTCGTAGACGATGGCTTCGTAGTTTCCGAAGATGGGATTAGCGCCCTGGGCGGACGCGAACGGCACGAAGCCGATGAAAGCAAGCAGCGCAACGAATCGGGGCAGTTTCATGGGGCCACGAAGCTAACCGCGGACCCGCACGCAGGCAAGCCCCGGCTCACTGCATCGCGGTCAACCGGCGGCCCGGCAGGGCGTTGCCGCCCTGCGTGCGCACCAGTTCGCGGCGCAGCCAGTCCAGCGCGATGTTGACCGTGCGCGTCTTGATCGTCTTGCGCGGGCCGGGGTAGCTGAGCTTCTTCGACCACACGCCGTGCGGCGCATGCAGCGCCACGAAAATCGTGCCGACGGGATTCTCCTTCGTGCCGCTGCACGGACCGGAAAACGCCGTGATGGCGATGGCGTAGTCCGCGCCCAGCGTTTCCGACACGCCGGTGGCCAGAGCCACCGCGCACTCCGCGCTGACCGCGCCGTGCTGCGAGATCAGGCACTCGGGACAATCGAGCAGCGTCATCTTCGCCTCGTTCGAGCTGCAGATCACGCCGCCTTGGAAAAATTTCGCCGCGCCGCAGAGATCGGTAAACGCGCTCGCGAGCATGCCGCCCGTGCCGGACTCGGCCACGGCGAGGGTTTTCTCCTGCGCGCGCAGCAGGTCGGCGCAGACCTTGGCCATGGAGTCATCGCCAAAGCACATGAAGTCCTCGCCGAGCAGGGCCGCGCACTCCGCCGCAATGCCCTCGATCTTAACGTCGGAAAGCTCGCCGGTCGGCGAGCTCAGGCGGCAGTCAACCTGGCCTTGGTGCGCGCAAAACGCGATGTTCAGCGCCGACCCGAAGCGGTCAAAAATGGGCTGCAGCTTCGTTTCCAGGGCGGACTCGCCGATGCCCGAGGTGCGGATCTGCACGTAGGCCTCGTGCACCAGCAGGAAACCGCGCTCGGCGAGCCGCGGCAGGACTTGCTCAACGAACATCGGCTGCAGTTCGTTCGGCGGTCCGGGCAACATGCAGAGGATCTTGCCGTCCTGCTCCACCCACAGGCCGGGGGCGGTGCCGTTGGCGTTGGGCAGCACCTCGCCGCGTTCGAAGCGGTAGGCCTGCTTGAGATTGTTGGGCGTCATTTTCCGACCCAGCCGGTTGAAACGCTCGGCGATCGCCGCCTCGATTTCCGGATCGAAGACGAGCTTCTGGCCCAGCACCTCGGCAATGACCTCGCGCGTGCGGTCGTCGCAGGTCGGCCCGAGTCCGCCGGTGGTCAGGATCACGTCGGCCTGCACCCAGCTCTCGCGGATCTGGCGGGCGATGGCGGCGGCCTCGTCGGTGATGGTGACATTGCGCGCGAGCTGCACGCCGCGCATGCCGAGCTGCGCGCCGATGAAGGTCAGGTGGCCGTTGGCCGTCAGCCCGAGCAGGAGTTCATCGCCCAAGGTAAGCAGCTCGAAGCGGCGGGCGGGCACGGGTTGAAGGGTGGAAGGGTCAGTCGAAACCATACTTGCGGACGAAAGAAATAGGCCGATTTTGGCAAAATGCCAGCCGACCGTTCAGTAAACCTCAAGGAGAAGGTCCGCGCCTTGCCGGACCGGCCGGGGGTTTACCTGATGAAGGACCGGCTGGGGCGCATCATTTACGTCGGCAAGGCGAAGAGCCTGAAGAAGCGCGTGTCGTCCTACTTCCAGCGCGGCCGCACGCGCACCATCGCGCAGCCGAAGATCCGCGCGTTGATCGACGTGATCCACGACCTCGAGACGATTGAGGTGAAATCGGAGCCCGAGGCGCTGCTGCTGGAGGGCCGGCTGATCAAGCAGTGGAAGCCGCGCTACAACACGGATTTTACCGACGACAAACGATTCCTGCTCGTGCGCGTCGACTTCGCGCAGGAACTTCCGCGCTTCGCGTTGACGCGCATCCGCAAGGACACCCGCGCGCGCTACTTCGGGCCCTTCGCGCACTCCGGCCTGCTGCGCCGCACGCTGGCACAAATGCGGCGGCAGTTCGGCGTGCTGCTCGGTGACGCCACGCCGCAGCGGCAGCCCGACGGCCGCTGGCAGCTCTACGACGACGTGCGCCAGGAAATCTACGGCCACGAAAACGTCGTGTCGCCGGCCGACTACCGCACGCGGGTCGAGGCCGCCTGCGCGTTTCTCGACGGCAAGTCGCGCGAGTGGTTGGAAACCTTGCGCGCGGAAATGCAGGCCGCCGCGGAGGCGCTGAATTTTGAAAAGGCCGCGGAACTGCGCGACGTCATCTCCGCGCTCGACGGCACCCTAAAACGCGCGCGGCGGTTCGAGCGCGACCGCACGCTCTTGCGCGCCGACACCGACGCGCTGGCTTCATTGCAGACGGCGCTCGCGCTCAAGTCGCCGCCCGCGCACATGGAGTGCTTCGACATCTCGCACATCTCGGGCACCTTCGTCGTCGCCTCGATGGTGCACTTCACCGACGGCCGGCCGGAAAAGGACAATTACCGCCGCTTCCGGATCAAGAGTTTCATCGGCAACGACGACTTCCGTGCGATGGAGGAGGTCGTCGGCCGCCGCTACCGGCACCTCGCCTCCGAGGGCAAACCGATGCCCGACCTGGTCGTGATCGACGGCGGTCGCGGCCAGATCGCCGCGGCGATCAAGGCCTTCATTGCGATCGGAGTCGAGCCCCCCGCGCTCATCGGTCTCGCGAAAAAGCACGAGACGATCATTTTCCCGGATGAGCGCGCGCCGCTGAACCTTAGCGTCAACGACCCGGGCCTGAACCTGCTGCAGCGCCTGCGCGACGAGGCTCACCGCTTCGCCAACACCTACAACGCCGACCTGCGTTCCAAGAAAATCCGCGAGTCGGTGCTCGACGACATCCCGGGCCTCGGCCCCAAGCGCAAGGCGGCGCTGCTGGAACACTTCGGCGGCATCGACCGGCTCCGCGCCGCCAGCCCCGTGGACCTCTGCGCTGTGCCCGGCATCGGCGAGGCCTTCGCGCGCGACCTGCACGCGCACCTGCATCCGGCGATGGACGCCGCACCGGCAGAACCCAAGGATTTGTTGTAGGGCGGGGTCGCCGACCCCGCCCTACAGTGCACCCGATGCAGTCGGCCAAACCCGTCAACCGTCACCTCTGGCTCGTCGAACCGCTCGAGCGCGAGGCCACGCTGCTGGTGAAGGCCATGTTCGTCGGCAAAGCCGTTTACCTTGACGGCCGGTTCGTGCTCTACCTCGCCGACAACGAGGAACCCTGGCGCGGCGTCCTCGTGCCGATGGAGAGCGAGCATCACGCTGCGCTCATCGCGGACCGACCCGCCCTCGCCCCCCACCCGATCCTGCCGAAGTGGCTGTATCTGCCCGAGAGCGCCGATTCCTTTGAGGCCGACGCCCAGTGGCTGATCGGCCGCATCTGCCGCCGCGATCCGCGCGTGGGCATCGTGCCACCCGCCGCCAAGCGCAAGGCCCGCCGCGACTTCAATCCCTGAACGCCGGCCGCTGCTCGGCCCCGCCCGAAACGCGTTGCGGGGGCACCAGCGGGCGGACAGCGTGTCGGGGACTCTTCCATGCCCGGTTTGCGCTTCCCTATCATTGCCTTGCTGGTCTGCCTTGCGGCAGGCTCAGCTGCCGCCATGGCCGAAGTGACCCTCGCCCCGCTTTTCTGCGACCACGCCATCCTGCAGCGCAACCAGCCCGTGCCGGTCTGGGGCCGCGCCGAGCCCGGCGAGCACCTCACGGTGACTTTCCGCGGCCAATCCGTCGGCACCACCGCCGAGGCCGATGGACGCTGGATCGTCTACCTGGCGCCGATGTCCGCTGCGATCGAGCCGGCCGACCTGGTCGTGACCGGCAGCAGCACGCTCACGGTTCGCGATGTGCTCGTCGGCGAAGTTTGGCTGGCCTCGGGCCAGTCCAACATGAACCGGCCGCTTAGCAGCCTGCCCGATGCCGCGAAGGTCGTGGCTGGCATTCGCAATCCGTTGATCCGCCACCTCAATGTCGCACTCACCGCCGCCGCGGAGCCGGCGATGACCGTCGCCACCTCCGGTTGGTTAGCGGCCGAGCCGGACACCGCCGGCAGCTTCAGCGCCGTCGCGTGGTATTTTTCCGTCGAACTGCAGCGCAAACTCGGCGTGCCCGTCGGCGTGATTCACAGCTCGTGGGGCGGCAGCAAGATCGAGGCGTGGATCGACGCCCCTTCGCTCAGCGCCACGCCGCCTTGGCCTGCCATCAACGAGCGCTGGCAATACATGGTCACGAACTACCCGAAGATCGAAGCCGAGTATGCCGCGTGGGACAAAGTCATGAAGGAGCGTCTCGCCCAAGGTCAGCCCGCGCCCGAGACCATGCCGCTCCTGCCGCGCGGCCATGGTTCGCCGCACGCCCTCAGCCAGTTGTTCAACGGCATGATCGCCCCGCTCCAACCCTACGCGCTGCGCGGTGCGTTCTGGTATCAGGGCGAATCGAACTGGGAGCGCGCCAACGAATACGCCGAACTGCTTCCCGCCATGATCAAGGCGTGGCGCGCGCAATGGGGCCAGGGTGATTTTCCATTCTATTTCGTGCAGCTGCCGAACTACACCCAAGGCTACGACCCGTCCAACCTCACCTGGGCATGGTTGCGCGAGGCCCAGATCGCGGCGCTAAAGCTGCCCAACACCGGCATGGCGGTGACCATCGACTGCGGCGACCCCAAGGACATCCACCCGCAAAACAAACCCACCGTCGGCCGCCGCTTGGGCGCCGTCGCCTTGTCCCAGGCCTATGGTGTGCCGGTGGACTGGAGCGGTCCGCGCTTCGCGGGCGTGACTCGCGAGGGCGCCACCTTGCGGGTGAAATTCACGCACGCCGACACCGGCCTGATCTCCGCGGAACTGCCGCCGCAGAGCTTTGAAATCGCCGGCGAGGATCGGAAATTTTATTCGGCGACCGCGCGCATCGACGGCGACACCGTCATCGTGCGCAGCGACGCCGTGCCTGCCCCCGTGGCCGTGCGCTACGCGTGGAGCAACACGCCCAAGGCCAACCTTTTGAACGGCGCCGGCCTGCCCGCCGCGCCTTTCCGCAGCGACTCGTGGTGACGAACCGCCGGAATCGATTTCCGATTTCGGCCTAAGAAACCCGCATCCGCTCCGTTAACCCCCGCTAACTCCCGAAGTCATGTTCAAACGTTCCCTGTTTTCCCTCCTCGCGTTCGCCGTCGTCACCGCCGGCCTCCGCGCCAACGCCGTCGACTCCCGCATCACCGCCGTGACGGTCTACCGCGACCGCGCCGTCGTCACACGCACCACCGACACCCGCCTCGTCGCGGGCATCAATGAGCTCATCTTCAACGCCCTGCCCGTCATCCTCACCCAGGCGGTGTCCCACTGGATCGACCACCTGATCCGGCCGCAGACCTGAACCGCCCGGCAGCGGTCAAAGGGGCTGCGTCACCGCGGCGGTGCGCCAGTTAAAGGCAATCGTGAGCACGCGGAACACGACCGTGAGCCCGATCGCCGCAAACGCCGCGGTCGTCGCGGTCACCTGCAGTTGCGCCGTGAGGAACACAAAGGTCACCGCGCCAGCCAGCGCGACCAGCACGTAGAATTGTCCCGGACGAAACACCAGCGGCTCCTCGCGCGTGAGCACGTCCCGCAATAGTCCGCCGCCCACGGCGTTGACCACGCCGACGAAGACTGCGGCCGTCGGGCCGAGCCCCACCTGTAGCGATTTCTGCACGCCGAAGCAGGCATACGCCCCGAGCCCCAACGCATCGACCAACGCGATGACGCGGTTGAAGTGATGCACGCGCTCACCCAGGACGAGGCCGACCACTGCCGCCGCGCCGATGACGTAGAGGTAGTGCGGGTTGGTCAGCAACGGCGTCACGCCCTGCTGCAAGAACACGCCGTCACGAATCAGGCCGCCGCCGATGCCCGACACGATCGCAAGCGAAAGCAGGCCGACGATGTCGTAGCCCCGCTTGATCGCCGCCAACGCACCGGTGAGGGCAAACGCAAAGGTCGCAGCCAGATCGAACCAGACGGGCAGTTGAAAGGCGGTGGCCATGATTGTCACTGCTCCGCCGGCAGGGCGAACCAAGTCGTGCCCATCGCAAAGACATGCGCCGCGCCATGGCCTTCGATCATATCCCCGCCCTCGAGGATCTCCTTGCCGTGCGCCCAGCCGCGGTAGCCTTCGCGCGCCTTGAACTGCAAGTCGGCCAGGCCGACCGCGAGGCGACGCTCCAGCTCGCGACCGCTGTCGTCGTCGCGCCAGAGGCCGAGCGCGCGCAACGACGCACCCGTGCCAATCACGATCATCGTGCCTTCAAAGGCGTATTGCAGGCAGCTGCGCACACCATACCAGTCGGTGCCCTCAAACTCCGTGCACATGCCGAGCCGGCCTTCCCACGGCGAAACTTCCGCGGACGTCGCACGCTGCAGCAAGCGTGTGTGCTCGCCCGTCTGCACGTTGATCCGCGTGCGCACGCACTTGGCGAACTGACGGTAACCCTGGGTAAGAAACAGCCCCCACGCATCATCAGCCGGCAGGCCTTGAAACCGAAACGGACGCCGCACGCCGAGCGCCGTGCCGGCAATGCCTCCGAGATCCAGCGGTCGCTTCGGCGGCGGCAGTTCGTGGCGGCCGCCATGCATCACTAGTCCAGCGATCCCCGGGCGGTGCGTCCAACACCGCACGATGTTCATCAGGTTCGCCGCGCGGAGGCGGGCGACGAACGAATCAAAATCGAAACTCGCAAAAAACGCATCAAGGGCCGGCGCACCGAAATACTGACCAGCCGCCGCCATCACGTCGACGTAGCCCTCGGTGATGTTGATGTTCCAGCTCTTGTCGTGCGCGGAGAGGCCATCGAGTAGGATGTGACACTCGTTGCCGTCCCCCATCGTGAAATGTCCCGCCACCGCGAGCGCCTGCATGATGAGGTCGGCGCGTTCCCGCTCCTCCGCTGGGATCTGGTCCCATACGGTGGGCGTGCGACTCGCGAGAACAAGAATCCACGCCGCCGCCGCATGCGTCCAACCGCCGATGCCGCCCTGCGCCTCGGGCTCGCGCGTGTTGCCCTCCGCATCATCCGCCGGCCGGCCGTCGAGCAACGGATGCAGTTTGGCCGCAAAGGCGTCGGTCAAGGTTTGTCCATCCACCACCCGGCCGGACTCGCGGTGCGCGGCGATGGCGACGAGCTGCAGCGCGAACACGCGGCTCATCTCGCGGTAACGGGTGCCGGACACGAATTTCCAGCGCGGCGATTCCTCGGCCAGCGCCGCCCGGAGCGGAGCGTCGTCGATCACATTCATTAATAAACCTGGAAGAGCGCCTGCAGCGTCACCGCGTCAGTCGAGCGCGTGAGTCCGAGCATGAGCAGCACGCGCGCCTTTTGCGGATTCAGCTCCTCGGCCACGAGAAACCCGAGCCCGTCGTCATCAATCTCGACGTTGCGCTCCACCACGCCACCGCCAGTGCGGGAGCTGCGCACGATCGCCACGCCGGCCCCGACCGCATCGCGGCACGCCGTGAGCGCGCCGGCGGGCAGGTTGCCCGCGCCCACGCCCGCAATCACGAGTCCGCGGGCTCCGGTGGCCACCGCCGCGTCGATCAGGTCGCGGCGCATGCCCGCATGCGCATGGAGAATATCGACCCGCGGCAGCGCCGTGCCGCCCAGCGGCGCGAATTCGCTGTCGGCCGTGTGCCGGCGCACCGTGGGGCCGAAGAAATGGATACGGCCGCGATGCACGAGGCCGGCGAGTCCACGGTTGAGCGACTTGAAGGTGCCGACTTGGGTCGTATTCGTCTTCGCCACTTCGCGGGCGAAATGCACCTCGTCATTCGCCACCACGAGCACGCCACGGCCGACGGCGGCGGGATCGGCAGCCACGGCCACGGCGTTGTAAAGATTCATCGGACCGTCGGGCGAAATCGCCGTCGCCGGCCGCATCGCGCCCACCAGCACCACCGGCTTGGTCGTGCGCAGGACAAGGTTCAGGAAATACGCCGTCTCCTCCATCGTGTCCGTGCCATGCGTGATGACGACGCCCGCGGTCGCGGGTTCGTCGAGCACGGCCTGCGCACGCGCGGCCAGTTTCACCCACACGGCCTCGTCCATGTCCTGGCTGCCGAGCCGGGCGACCTGTTCCGGTTCGATCCGCGCCAGGTTTGCCAGCTGTGGCACGGCCGCCAGCAATTCTTCGCCCGACATCACCGCCGCCGCGTAGCCGCCCGCGGCATTCTGGGCGCCGGCGATCGTGCCACCGGTGGCGAGAAGGTGAATGAGGGGCTTGGCGGAGTCCATGGAGCGACCGCCATCGTGCGTGAGCCGAGGGCGAATGGAAATCACGAAGATACACCCTCATGGGAGCGTCGGCGTTCCGCCGGCCCCGGTTAGCTTCGATCATGAAAATACACGCAGAAAAATGCACTCGGGGCTCGTGCCGCGCGGAAAGGCCGGTCTATAACCGCCGGCGTTTCACCCCAAAGGACTTTCCATGAGCAACTCCCCTGAACTGAAACTCGGCATCATCGGCCTCGACACATCCCACGTCATCGTCTTCAGCGACGAATTCAACAATCCGGAGGCCAAGCACCACATTGAGGGCGCGCGCGTCGTCGCCGCTTTCCCCGGCGGCTCGCCCGACCTCCCGTCGAGCATAGACCGCGTGCCCGGCTACACCAAGGACCTGCGCGAGAAATACGGCGTTGAAATCATGGATTCCATCGAGGCAGTCGTCGCCGCCAGCGACGCCATCCTGCACACCTCGCTGGACGGCCGCACCCACCTGGAACAGTTCAAGCGCATCGCCGCCGCGGGCCCGGGCAAGCCGGTGTTCGTCGACAAGCCCTTCGCGCTCTCCACCGCCGTGGCCAAGGAAATTTTCGCCATCGCCGCGCAGCACGGCTGCCCGATCTTCACCTCATCCTCGCTGCGTTTCACCGGCGCGCTGACCCGCATCGTCACCCCCAAGACCCGCCCCACGGTCAAGGGCGCGCAGTTCCACGGCCCGGCCGCGCTGGAGCCGACCAATCCCGGCTTCTACTGGTATGGCATCCACCCGATCGAGATGCTCTACACCGCCATGGGCACCGGCTGCCGCAGCGTGCGCTGCCAGAGCTTGGAGCAGCACGACATTATCACCGGCGTGTGGGCCGACGGACGCATCGGCACGGTGCAGACCAACCGCACCGGCAACTACGAATACACCGGCCTCGTCCACTTCGAGAAGAACACCGCGCTGATCAACGTGCAGGCGGAGACCAAGGGCTTCTTCACCTG
>JAPOIC010000235.1 GCA_029979145.1 Opitutaceae bacterium | reverse complement strand
GGTCGACTTTTACCACGAGCATGGTTACCTCGCGATTGATGCCATCATGCCGGCGGAAGAAATCGCAGTGGTGAAGGCGATCTATGACCGGCTGTTCACGCCGGAGGCCGGATCCGATGCGGATCTTTACGACCTCAATGGCGCGCGGGAGAAGGGGAAGACGATTTCCATTCCGCAGATTCTCAATCCCGCGAAATATGCGCCGGAGCTGCTTGAGACGCAGATGGTCGCCAACCTGAAGGCGATCATGCAGCAGTTGCACGGCGCGGAGACGAAAATGATGGGCGACCACGCCATCAATAAACCGCCGCACAACGCCGCCGCGACGCCCTGGCATCAGGACGAGGCGTATTGGAATCCGGCGAAGGAATACTCGAGCCTGAGCATCTGGATCCCGCTGCAACCAGCGACGAAGCAGAACGGCTGCATGCATTTCGTGCCGGGTTCGCATCAAATCGAAATCGTTCCGCACCGGCCCATCGGTGACAACCCGTTGACCCCTGGGCTCGAGGTGGAGCCGGGCGCTTGCGATTTCCGCAACGCCGTAGCCTGCGAACTGCCGGCGGGCGGGGCAACGATCCACAACGGCCGCACGCTGCACTACACGCCGCCGAACAATTCCGAAGACTACCGCCGGGCCTACATCGCGATGGGATCTGCTTTCGAAAAGCCGCGCGCCGTGGCGCGAAAGTTTCCGTGGCAGGAGCGTCAGCGCGCCGCGCGGGAGGCGGCGAAAGCGTGAGCGGGTTGATGTAGGGCGGGGTTTCCACATCCCGCCGGAGAGTGAATTCTGATCGCGGCGGGGATTGGAATCCCCGCCCTACATCTTCAGCGGCGCATTGTCGGCATGAGTGAGCCGATGAGGATGAGCACCGCGCCGAATAGCTCGGTGGCGGTGTAGTGTTCGCCGAAGGCCAACACGCCGCCGATGGCGACCCCGAGGGGCACAAGCATCTGCAGCAAGGACCCTTCGCCGACCGGCAGGTCGCGAAAGGCGCGGGTCATGCTGAGCTGGCCGAGCGCGGCGCACAGGCTGGCACCGATCACGACAACCCAGGCGCCCGGCGGCAGGGCGGTGGTGTGGTGGATGGCCGGACCGCCGCAGATTAGAAGGCCGTAGACACATTGGGCGGCGAAGATGGTGGAAGTGTGCTCGGTGGCGTGCAGTTGGCGGATGAGCACGATCACCGTGGCGGACGCGAAGGCGGTGCCGAGCGCGAGGACGTCGTAGATGCCCGGATGGTCGGCGGTGCTAATGACGTTGGTCAGGAGCGCCAGACCGACAAGGGTCGTGAGGCAGCCGATCGCGAGCGGCTTGGTCAAACGTTCGTGCAGCACCCACACCGCCATCAACCCGCCCCAGACCACATAGGTGTTGCCGATAAAGGTGGCTCGACCGGCGCCCAAGTGCTCGATGGTGACGTAGTAGGCGAGCGTGCCGATGCCGCCGATCACGCCACGGGCGATGAGGCGCGGACTGCGAAAAAGATTCCTTGGTTGGAACTCCCGGTGATAGAGCCCGACGATCACGGCCATTCCGGTGACCCAGCGCATGCAGACGAGGAACCACATGTTGGTGCCTTCCATCGCGCCGAAGGCGCGGATGAGAAGGATGTTCGCGGTGAAGCCGGCCGTGGAGAGCAGCATCAGCGCGAGCCCGCGCACGTGGCTGGCGGGTCCGAGGGCGGAGGTGATCTGGGTCATGGGGGTTGGCGCCGGCCCGGAACGGAAAAACCGCGCCGGGAAGGGCGCGGTTGCAGAGGGTTCGATGGTTGATCGGCTTCCCCTCAGGCAACGCAGCGCCGGTGCGCGACAAAAACGACGCGCCACAGGGCGGCTTGGCGAAGGCGAAGAGAGGACGACATGTGGCGGGAAGCGTTCAGGGATTCACCGCCATGGCAAGTCTCAGAGCGCGTGGATCGCGGATTTACTGACAGCCAAGGCGGCTTCCTTGACCGCCTCGCTCATCGTCGGGTGGGCGTGGATGGTGCGGGCGAGGTCCTCGGCACTGCCGCCGTATTCCATGTGGGCCACGACTTCGCCGATGAGTTCACCGGCGTTCTTCCCGAGAATCTGGGCGCCGAGCAGTTTATCAGTCTGCGCGTCGGCGATGATTTTCACGAAGCCCTCGGCGCCATCGTTGGCGTGGGCGCGCGCGTTGGCGGCGAAGTTGAACTTGCCGACGTTGACGGCGCGGTTGGCCTGATTGGCGGCGTCCTCGCCGAGGCCGACGGTGGCGATCTCGGGATCCGTGTAGATGATCGCAGGCATGAGGTCCCAGTTGACGTGTCCGGCCTTGCCGGCGATCCACTCGGCGACGGCGGCGCCGTCCTCCTCGGCCTTGTGCGCGAGCATCGGGCCGTCGATTACGTCACCGATGGCCCAGACGCCCTCGGCGGTCGTCTTGAGGTGGGCGTCGACCTTGATCCGTTTCTTGTCGGTGAGCTCGACGCCAGCGGCTTCGAGGCCAAGTCCGTCGGTGTAGGGCCGGCGGCCGACGGAAACGAGAACCTTGTCGGCGGGGAATTCCAGGACCTTGCCGTCGCGCTCGGCGGTGAGCTTGCCGTCCTTGAAGCCGGTCACCTTCGCGTTCACTTCAATCTTGAGTCCCTGCTTCTGGAGGATGCGGGTGAATTGGCGGACAATGTCGGCGTCGGCCGCGCCGCCGATCTGCGGCAAAAATCCCCCGACGGTGCCCTCGGCGCAAAGGCGCGCCCAGACGGAGCCCAGCTCCAAGCCGATGGCGCCGCCGCCGACGACTACCAGCTGCTTCGGCACGGCGTCGAAGGCGATGGCCTGATCGGAGGAGACGACGGTTTTGCCGTCGAACTTGAGGAAGGGGAGTTCCACCGGGGCGGAGCCCGTGGCGATGACTACATTCTTCGCGGTGAGTTGGCGGTCGCCGACCGCGACAGTGCGCGGACCGGTGAACTTTGCCTCGCCGGTCACGACGGTGACCTTGCGGGCCTTGGCGAGCTGGGCTAGGCCGCCGGTCATCTTGGCGACGATGCCTTCCTTCTTCTTCAGCATCGTGCCGACGTCGATGGCGAGGCCGTCGACCTTGATGCCGTGGGCCGCGGCGTGGTGCTGGGTGAAGGCGAAATGCTCGGACGAGGCGAGCAGCGCCTTGCTGGGAATGCAGCCGACGTTGAGGCAGGTGCCGCCAAGCGTGGCGCGCTTGTCGACGAGCGCGACTTTAAAACCGAGCTGCGCCGCGCGAAACGCGCAGACATAGCCGCCCGGGCCGGCGCCGAGGACGAGGAGATCAAAGGATTCGGAAGACATGGAGATTCTTTCTCTTTCCTCTTTCTCGTTATCGTTCTCTTGGTCCGGAAGGGGAGGAAGAGAACGATTACGAGAAAGAGGAAGATTGATTCAGGCGCCGATGAGGAGGCGGGCGG
>JAPOIC010000070.1 GCA_029979145.1 Opitutaceae bacterium | reverse complement strand
GTCCTCGAACTGGATGTCGCCGTGGCCAAGCGAGCGGAAGTCCCAGTAACGTCGGGCGTCGCCGAAGCTCACGTGGCCGCCGAAGACGCCGACGCTGCCGTCGCCGTGGCCCCACCAGACGTCCTTCATGTGGACGTGGTAGATGCGGTTGGCGAAGGCGCGGATGAACTTCACGTAGTCGACGCCTTGGTAGCCGAGGTGCGACGGGTCGTAGTTGAAGCCGAAGCGCTTGTGGCCCTTGACGGCGGCGATGGCGCGCTCGGAGGAGGCGATGTCGAACGCGATCTCGGTCGGGTGCACCTCGAGGCCGAAGTTGACGTTGAGCTTGTCAAAGGCCTCGAGGATCGGGCCGAAGCGTTTGCCGAAATCGGCGAAGCCCTGGTCCCAATACGCCTGCGAGGTCGGCGGGAAGGCGTAGATCGAATGCCAGATCGAGGAGCCGGTGAAACCGTTCACGACCGCGGGGAAGTCGTCCTTCTGGCCGCGGCCCGGCTTGGCGTCGAAGAACTTTCGCGCGGCCTTGCCGGCGGTGATCATCTTCTTGGCGGCGCGTTTGCGCACGCCCTCAGGCTTGCCGTCACCCCAGACGTCGGGCGGGAGGATGGCTTGGTGGCGCTCGTCGATATTATCGCAGATCGCCTGACCCACGAGGTGGCTGGAGATCGCGTAGCAAGTGAGCCCGTGGTCCGCGAGGAGTTCCCACTTGGCCTTCACGTAGGCTTTGGAGGATGCGGCGGCGTCCACATCGAAGTGGTCGCCCCAGCAGGCGAGCTCCACACCGTCGTAGCCCATGGATTTGACGAGCGGGGCAAGTTGCTCGAGCGGCAGGTCGGCCCATTGGCCGGTGAACAGGGTAACGGGTCTTGGCATAAACGCAGGGGGATTAAAGGGGACCGTCGCGACGGCAGGGTGCTTCTGTTCTTGCGCAACGGCGAGTGGTCGCAAGTGCTTTGTGTCGCATCGCGGGGATTTCGACGGCGGGCGGAGGGGGAATGGACTCACGCAGAGGAGCGGAGGCGCAGAGTCAGAAACTGGGGTGAAAATTCAGAAGCCAGGAAACCAGGAACCGGAATTGCTCAGCGATGGGATCGCCGTTGGGCAGGGCGCGCTCTCCCAGCGCGCCGGGCTGGGCAATGAAACGGCGGCCTGGGACCGGCCGCCCTACCTTATGCTTCACCAAGCTTCACTCGGTCAGCTTCCGCTTCGGAACCAAGAGGTCCGATTCCTGTTTTCCTGGCTTCTGAATTCCAAATTCTGACTCCGTCTCTCCGTGCCGCTGCGTGAGACCCCTCACACAATACGCGTCTCGGCGTTCCACATGTCAGCGTTGGGGCCGAGGGCGGCCTTGAGGTCGGCGGTGGCGGCGTCCAGGGCCGCGAGCGTGCCCTCGTCGAGCCGGAGCTCGGCGGACCGCAGGTTGGCCGCGACTTGGGCGGGATTGCGCGCGCCGAAGATGACGGAGCTGACTCCGCGTTGATGCAGCAGCCAGGCCAGGGCGACGTCGCCCATCGGCTCGCCCAGGGCGTCGGCCACCGCTCGCACCTTGGCGATGGTCGCGAAGGTAAGGGCTTCATGGCCGGCATCGCCGTGGCGCGAGAGCTCGTGATTCGGGGCAAAGTGCCGCGTGCGGTTGCGGCCGGCGGGGACGGCGGACGCGTCGCGAAACCGGCCGGTGAGGAGGCCTTGGGCGAGTGGGCTGTAGCAGAGGATGCCAAGGCCGGCGTCTGCGCAGGCTTCGACGATCGCAAACTCGATCGCCCGCCACAGGAGGTTGTAGGCGAGTTGGTTTGTGACCCAGCCGGTGCCCGTGGCGCGCAGGCGGCCGAGGGTCTGCGGGCCGCAGTTGCTCACGCCGAGGGCGCGCACCTTGCCGTCGGCGCGCAGTTTTTCAAAGGCCGCGATCGTGTCCTCCAGCGGCGAGCCCGGCGGGCACCAATGGATTTGCAGCAAGTCGAGGCAGTCGGTGTCGAGCCGTCGCAGACTCGCCTCGCACGACGCGATGGAGGAGTCGTAGCCGAGGTCGCTGCCGCCGACCTTGGTGGCGAGCAACGCGCGGTCCCGGCGGCCGCGCAAGGCCCGGCCCGTGATCTCTTCGCTGCGGCCGCCGCCATAGCCCGGCGCGGTGTCGATCAGCGTGATGCCGGCGTCGAGCGCGGCTTGAATCGTGGCGATGGAGTCGGCCTCGTCCTGCGGACCCCAGAGCGGGCCGCCCGCCATCGCCCAGGTGCCAAGGGCGAGACGGGAAACGGGCAGCGGCAGGGAGTCGGTGGAGGGAGCCATTAGCGTAACCGTGTGGCTGAGGGAAAAGGGTTCAACGCTGGATCTGAAATTATCTCACGCAGAGGCGCGGAGACGCAGAGTCGGAGGCCGGGTAAAAATTCAGAAGCCAGGAAGCCATGAATCAGAAATCGTGGTTTCGTGGCTTCTGAAATGGGACCTGACTTGGTGGCGCCTGAGGTAGGGCGGTCTGTCCCAGACCGCCGGATTGTTCCGATGCGCGGCGCGCTGAGACCGCGCGCCCTACCTCGGAGTCTTACCTCTGTGCCTCTGCGTTAGCCCGATCAACTCACGTCGCCGCGTCGTAGCCGGCGGGCGTGACGGGAAGGATGAGCGGCTCGCCGGCGGCGTAGTGGCGGAGATTGCGCAACGCGTGGCGGCCGGCGTCGACGTAGCGGTCGAGCGTCGGGCCCGCGATGTGCGGCGTGAGGCTGACGTTGCGGAGTCCGCGCCAGCCGCTGTCGAGTGGCATGGGTTCCTGCACGAAGACATCGAGGCCCACCTGGATATTGCCCTCTTGGGCGATGCGGAGGAGCGCGGCTTCGTCGGTGATCGCGGCGCGGGCGACGTTGACGAAGACGCCGCCGGGGCGGATCAGGCGCAGGATGCGTTCGTCGACGGTGCCGCGGGTGGCTTCGATCAACGGCGCGAGTTCCACGACTACGTCGTTGTCGGCGAAGAGGGACTCCAGCGACTTGGCCGGCTTTACGCCGGTCGCCGCACTGGCAGCGGCATCGAAGTCCGGCGCGAAGACCGAGACTTCGCAGTCAAACGGCACGATGAGTTTCAGGAACTCGCGCGCGACGCTGCCGTAGCCGTGCACGCCGACGCGGCGCTCGAAGAGTGAGCCGACGTTCTCCCAACCTTCGCGCCAGCCCTGCTCGTGATGGATCGAGAGCTGCCAATGCCGGTCGCGGCGCAGGCAGGCGAGGGTGTGAAAGAGGGCGCACTCGGCGACGGTGCGGCTGATGATGTTGGCCCAGTTTGAGACGAGCAGTCCGGCTTCGATCTGCTGGCGCGTAACGAGTCGGCGCACGGAGCCGGTCACGTAGCACACATAGCGCAGGCGCTCTGGCAGCGGATCGGGCAGGCCGGCGGTCTGCCAGCAGGCGAGAATCACCTCGGGATTGCGGCGAGTGATTTCGTCCTTCAGCGCTTCGACGTCGAGGGTTGTCGGATCGATCAAAGTGAAGCTTGGGCTCAGCGCCTGGACGGAGTCGAACAATTCGCCGGGGAAAAACTTTTCCTGCTCGAACGGCGTCAGGATCGCGAGAAGGGAGGAGACGGACATGGTCAGTAGTAGAGCCAGTAGCGGCGGGTCTGCTGTTGGTAGACCTTGGCTTTGGCGCGCCAGTCGGCGAGGAAGGCCTCGATGTTGACGCGGGCGCCGTCGCGCCGCAGAGCCTCGAAGAAATCGGTTGAGCCCATGTGGATCAGCATCCGGCGATTGGAGGCGGCGTCGGCGGCGGCAAACGGATTGGTCGGCTCGTATTTGCAGGCGAGCCGCATCATGTGGAAATTCAGCTCGGTCGGCCGCCAGTCGGAGTAGTCGGTGACCTCGACGTAAAGCCCGGTGACGGGTTTGCCGTTGCGGTCGGGCACGCTGATGCGGCGGTAGTTGAGTCCGGGCAGGTTCAGCGCGCGCAGTTCCTGCTCAAGGGTGGCGTCCTTGATGCGCGGGTGCGAGATGCCGCGGAAGGGATAGAGCGGCCCCGGAAATCCGTGGCTGAACTGGCCGAGCTCGGTGCCGAGTCCAGTCATGGGGTAGCCGATGACGGCGGCGAAATCCTGGATGTATTGCGACGTGGGAATCCATTTCAACCCTGTCTCAGGCCAGCGCATGCTGCGTCGCCAGCCCTTCATCGAGATGATGGTGAGGCGGCCGCGGCGGCGGTCGGCCTCGGAAACATTGATGCCGGTGGAGCCGGGCACCTGCAGGACGCCCGGAGCCTCCTTGGCCATGCGCGCGATCTCGCCGATAGTGAGGCCGTGCACGTAGGGCGCGCGGAAGGCGCCGACGTAACTCTTCCACTGCGCGTCGAGCGGCGGGCCGTCGACCTTGAGGCCGCCGAGCGGGTTGGGCCGGTCGAGCACGATGACCTCGACGTTGTTTTCGAAGCACGCAGCCATCGTGTAGAGCATGCAGCTGACGAACGTGTAGCTGCGCGTGCCGATGTCCTGCAGGTCGATCACCATGGCGTCGAGGCCGGTGAGCATCTGCTTGGTCGGTTTGCGGTGGGCGCCGTGCAGCGAATACACGGGCAAGCCGGTGCGCGGGTCGGTGGAGTCGGCGATGTCGATCGCGGCCTTGAAGTTGCCGTAGATGCCGTGTTCGGGGCCGAAGAGCGCGACGAGTTTTATCCCGGGCGCGCGGCGGAGGACGTCGATCGAACTTTCGCCGCGCCGATTCACGCCGGCGGGATGCGTGAGCAGGCCCACGCGCTTGCCGCGGATCGGAGAAAACCCCTGTGCCTCCAGCACGTCGATGCCGAGCATCACGGGGTAGATGCGCTCCGTGCTGGGCGGCGGCGTGGGCCGGGACGCGGGCGCGGTTGGCGTCGCGGTGGCGAGCGGCCGGGACGGCGCGGCGGCCGGCCGGGTCGGGGCCTGCGTGGAGTTGCTGCAACCGAGCAGCCCCACGAGCAACACGAACGGGGTCAGCAAGTGGTGAACGGGCGACAGACGCGGGAAGCCGGACATGGGTGCGTTACTGTGGGGGACCGTTGGGTGTCGTCGAGCGGGAAGCTTTCTTCCGGTGCAAATGTTTCGGGCCAAACCGTTCCGTGAGGATGCGCCACGACGTGTCGAGCGCCACTCCGATCAGGGTGCCAATGAGCGCGCCGCCGATGACCAGCGCGTTGATGGCGGAGCCGATGCGCCGGCCCCAATGGATTTCGCCGTCCGCGCCGACCGTGGGCTCCGCGGGCTTGAACCGGTCGCCCATCGCGTCGGTGGTGATCGCGTCGATGTCTGCCTCGACCGGCATGGCTTCACCGAAGCCGACGAACTGCACGACGGATTTCCCGAGCTCGGAGGTGGCGTAGTAGATCGGCGCCGCCGTGACGGGATTCGTGATGAATTGAAGTCCGCCCAGCACCATGAAGTTGGCGCGCAGCAACAGCGCGAGGACGAAGGCGGCGGGCAGCTGCACGCCCATCACGGGCATGACCGCGAGGATCGAGCCCGCGTAAAACGCCGGTCGCAGGTGCGGCAGCCGGAACGACCAGAGAAAGGACCGTTTGCGCGCAAGGTCAGCGAAGCGGCCGACCAGCGGATAGCGGTGAAACGCCGCGCGGCGCGGCACGAAGCGCAGGACCTGTTTCCACAGGCGGAAACGGGCGTGGCGGTCGCGGCGGGCGTGCTCGTCGGTCATGGGGCGGCAAAGGTGGTCTGAACGGCCTGCCTTAGCAACTGCGGCGCGGCCACCAATGCCTCGGCGAGGGGCATTCCGGCCGGTGTGATGGCGTGCAGGTGCAACGCGGCGGGCGGCTTCGGCGGCGGCGCGATCTGTCCGGCGAACACATGCACGGGTTTGCCCAAGGCCAAGGCGCGGAGCGCGAGCGCGCCGGGGCCTTTGCCGCTGAGCGAGCTCTCATCGAACCGGCCTTCGCCGGTGATGACGAGGTCGGTGGCGGCGAGCTTCGCCTCCACGTCGAGCCAGGCCGCGACGAAGTCGGCGCCGGGCAGGAGTCGCGCGCCGGCCGCGGTCATGAAACCAAAGGCGATGCCGCCGGCCGCGCCGGCGCCGGGGCTGGCCGGGGCGGATTCCGATGCGCCGGTGTGCGCGCAGAGCATCCCGGCGAGGCGCGCAGCGGCGGCTTCCATGCGCGGGAGGTCGGCGGCGGCGAGGCCTTTTTGCGGACCGTAGACGGCGGAACAGCCCTGCGGGCCGAGAAGCGGGTTGGCGACGTCGCAGGCAATGCGGATCACCGGGGCCTGCACGCGGCCCTCGAGTTTTAGAATTTGATCCCACACTGCCGGAACGGGAAGGGGCGCCTCGTGATGAGCTTCGCCGATGAAGCGCAGGCCGAGCGCGCCGAGCGCGCCGATGCCGAGGTCGTTGGTGGCGCTGCCGCCGACGCCGAGCAGGACGGCCTGTGCGCCCAGCTTGGCGGCGTAGGCGATGAGTTCGCCGGTGCCGCGGCTGGTGGTTTGCCACGGGTCGCGTTCACCGGGCGAAAGCATGGCGAGGCCGCTCGCGGTCGCCATCTCGATGAGCGCGAGGGTGGTGTTGGCCGGAAGCGTGCCCGGCAAATCCAGCAACGCCCGGGCGGCCGGTGGGATGGATTTCAAACGCACCAAGCCGAATGCCGCTTCGACGAGCTGGCCGCGCGGCCCGGTGACGCGCGCGGTGTGGATTTCGCCGCCGGCCGCGTGCGTGAGGATGGCGGCGAAACCGTCGCCGCCGTCCGTCAATGGGCAGGTGGCGACGGACCAGCTGGGATGCGCCAAGGCGAGGGCCTCGACCGCGCACGCGCAGGCCGCGGGGGCGGTCAGCGAGTCCTTGAATTTGTCGAATGCAACCAGCGCGCGCATGGGAGCTTTAACAAAAGCCCGGGGCCTGGGCGGGGCGAGGCTTTTGCGGCCGGGACCGCGTCATCCGGTTTCCGGGCGCAAAAAAGCGGAGCCGGGTGGACTCCGCTTGTGACCGCGGCGAGGGCGCTGCAGCTCAGAATTTCGAGCCGTCGGCTTTGGTGCCGCAGAGCGAAACCTCGAGGCCAAGTTCGGCGGCGAGGGCGGCCTTGGCATACATCGCTTGGTCGGCGTCGGCGGCCGACTTCGCGTAGGCGACGTGGATGTGGTTGGCTTGATGGCGGGCCATCATCTGGTCGCGCGACACGCCGTAGGTGACGGCGTGCATGATCGGCCATTGCTCGGTGGTTTCCTTCCAGCGGCGCTCCGTCTCCTCGCGGGGGAGGGTGATGACCTTGGCGCGGCCGAGGTCCATCTTGAGCTTGCCGTTGGCGAGGAAGACGCGGCTCCACACGATCTCGCCGGGTTTGGCGATGCCGCGCACCGTGCCGCCGCCGAGGCGGAAATACATCTTCGGCTGGCGGAGCGAGTCGGTGCCCTTGTAGCCGCCGACGTGGTGGGCTGGGGGCGCGCTGCCGGAGATGAGGAACACCCAGACGTATTCGTCCGTCGTGCCGGTCGGATCGACGTCGCCCCAGCGCAAATCGTGGAGCGTGTTTTCCACGGGTTGTTTGAGCGCGGTGTGGATGCGGTTGGTGAACAGGCCGTCGAGGCCGGCGCATTCGTCCACCTCGTTGAAGTGCGTGAGCGGCTTGCTCTTGAGGATGACCTTGCCGGCGGCGTTCTTCACCGGCGGGCGGTCGCTGTTGTTGAGGATGCCCTCGACGAGGTCGGACGCGGGCAGAAGGTCCTTGAGGCCCTGCTGATACTGGATACCGATGGTCTCGCAGCCAAACTCATCGGCGATGCGCAGGGCGGCGACGTAGGTTTTGCACTGCCACAGCACCTGATCCTCGGTGAGGTCGTTTTCGGGATCGGGACCGAAGTGGAATTTCATGCCCTTGGCCTTGAGCCAACCGTAGACGGCCTGGGCCTCGGCATCGGTCACTTGGGTCGCGCCGTAATAGAGGGCGGATTGCGAGAGGCGCTCTTTGTAGACGCCGCACTTGAACAGGAGCTCGTCGGGAATGATCGCGTTGAACATGCCCATGCAACCCTCGTCGAAGACGCCCATGATGGACTTGCGGCGGCGAAGGTCGTAGGCGACCTGCTTCGCTAGGGCCTTGGCCTTGGCGGGCACTTTACAGCGCGCGAGCGGCTTCACGTGCGGCGTGGCGTGCTTCACGACGCCGGTCTTCAACCAAGTCGCGAGGTTTTTCAGGAAGAACTCATCGGTGAAGTCCTTGCTCCAGAGCGTGGAGTATTTCACGCCTGCCTTGGTGAGGGAGCCGTTGAGGTTGAGCATGCCGACGAGGCCGGGGGCGCTGCCGGACCAGTTGGCCACGGTAAGGATCGGCGCTTGGTGGGAGATGAGCCCGTGGAGGATGTGGTGCGAATACTGCCACACCGCCTCGGCGACGATGATCGGGGTCTTCGGGTCGATGCCGGCGAAAACCGCCATGCCTTCCTTTTGCGAGCCGATAAAGCCGTGCTTCAGCTTGGATTTGTAGGGGTGGGCGCGGACGAGCTTGTAGCCGAGCTTGGCGACGGCGGCGGTGAGGAGCTTTTCCATCGCGGCCTGGAAGGGCCACGTGGCCTCGTTGGCGGATTGGCGCAGGTCGCCGTTGGCGATGAGCAGGATCGTCTTGGCGGAGGGTTTTTTCATGGGGACTGGAAAATATCGGCTGGGGTGTGGGGAGGGACGGGGTGGGTTGGAGGGCTAATTATGCACTGGAAAGCCCGCTGCCGGAATGGATAGTTTGCGAAAAGGCATGGATAAAATCGGCATCAATCGCCGGCGCACGCTGCTCTCGCAGCAGGTTACGGGCACGCGGTATTTCTTTCTCAACCTCGCCCCCGCCCGCGGCGCCGCGCCCGGCCCCGCGCTGGGCGGACGCGAGCACTGCAACCCGGACTACGCCGTCGAACGCGAGGCCTACGCCTATGCGGGGTTGGAGTATGTCGCCGAAGGCAGAGGCTGGGTGGAGTTGGATGGCAAACGCCACGCCCTGACCGCCGGCGTGGTCTTCGCCTACGGGCCGCGGACGCACTGTGTGATTCGCACGGATCCGGCGTATCCGCTGGTGAAATATTTCGTCTGCGTGGCGGGCAAGGGCGGCGAGGTGCGGCTGGCCCGCGCCGGCGTGGCGCCGGGCGAAGTGCGGGCGCTGGCGACGCATGCGGAGATGCGCGGGTTGTTCGAGGAATTGATCCACGAAGGCCAGCGCCCGGGACGGCTCGCGCGCGAAG
>JAPOIC010000098.1 GCA_029979145.1 Opitutaceae bacterium | reverse complement strand
CACGCCGCCGAAGGTCCCGAATTTCACGGGCTCGGCGGGGGCGGGGGGAGACTTTTGCATGGGCAAATAGGACCGGCGCGCCGCGGCGGCGGTCAGGCTCGGGGCGTGGGCGGGCCGCCACCCTCGGACCGCACGACCAGCGTGCCGGAGCGCACGTGCAGATCGCGTTGCGGGAACGGGATCTCGACGCCGACCTCGCGGAATTTCCGGTCGATGGCAAAATTCAGGTCGCTGCGGAACCGGCGCGGCGAGCGCACCATTTCCTGGGTCCACACGCCGAGTTCGAAGTTGAGCGAGCTGTCGCCAAACTCGATGAAGTAGACGGCCGGCGGCGGATCAGTCAGCACGCGGGGATGCTCGCTGGCGACGGTGAGCAGGGCTTCCTTGACCTTGTCGGTGTCGGAGCCATAGGCCACGCCCACGGGGATGCGCATCTGCACCTTCGGGTCGCCGTGGCTCCAGTTGGTCACCGTCTCGGAGATGAACTGCGAATTGGGCACGATGATGCTGATGTTGTCGTTGGTGACGACGGTCGTGCTGCGCAGGCTGATTTTTGACACCTGGCCGGCGACGCCGCCAACCTCCACGCGGTCGCCGATGGCGACGGGGCGTTCGGCGAGGATGATGATGCCGCTGATGAAATTGCTGATGATGTTCTGCAGGCCGAAGCCGAGGCCCACGCCGATGGCGCCGGCGACCACCGCGAGCGAGCTCAGGTCGATGCCGGCGTTCTGGATCGCGATGTAGAGACCGAGAACGATGATGGAGTAGCCGATGATGCGCTCGATGCCGAAACGCAGGGACTCGTCGAGGTGCGTGCGCGCCAGCATGCGCTTGACGATTTGGTGCCGGATGACGCGCTCGACCACGACGATGGCGAGGAGCACCACCACGAAATTCGCGATGCCGTGGAGGGTGACGACGCCCTTGCCAAGGTGGAACAGCGGGTAATTTAACCAGGCGTCGGCGGTCTGCAGAAATTCGTCCATGGGCAGTCGGGTGGGATGTTAGGGGCGGCCGGCGGGGTTTGTCACGCGGCATCAGCCCAAGGCCAGCGCGACGACTCCCAACACCATGGCGCCCGCCGCCCAGAGGCGCCGCCGGCCGTCGGCCTCCTTAAGCACCTTGGCGCCGATGAAGGCGCCGATGAGAATGCTCACCTCGCGCGCCGGGGCGATGTAGCTGACCGGCGTGAAACTGAGCGCGGTGAGCACGAGCACGTAGGCAAGGGGTGAGAGCAGGGCGACGCCGAACGCGTAGCGGCGCTGGTCGCGCCAAACGGCCTTCACTTCCGACCAGCGGCGAATGCCAAAGGGCGTGAGCAAGGTGAGCTGGGTGAACGCCGTGCCGGCGTCGTAAAGCAACGGCGCGAGCGCGAGGCCGGCCACGCCGTGCCGGTCCCACAAGGTATAGGCGGCGATGAACACGCCGGACATGAGCCCGTGGCCCACGGCGCTGCGCAGGTGCGCGCGGTCCTGGAGCAGGAGCTTCGCGCCACCGGTCATCACGAAAATGCTGCCGATGATGACGAGGCCGCCGGCGAAGGCCAGCGGCGTGGGGCGTTCGCCAAAGATCGCGATCGCGGCAAGGGTTGAAAGTAACGGTCCGGTGCCGCGCGCCAGCGGGTAGATCAAAGAAAAATCTCCCGTGCGGTAGCTACGCTGGAGGAAGAGCGAATAGGACGTCTTCAACACCCCACTGCCGAGGATCCACGCCATGGCCGCCCACTCGATCACCGGCTCCCGCCACCACCAGTAGACCGCAATCACCGGCACATAGAGCGAGCAGATGATGAGGCCGACGAGGTAGACGAAGGGCAGGCCGCCGCCGGCGCGCTTGGCGCAGAGATTCCACGTCGCGTGCAGCCCGGCGGCGGCAAGGACGAGGAGGAGGGCGAGCGGGGTCATCGGGGCACTGATGGCAACGCGGCAAGGTTTGGGCTTCAAATCGAATCCCGGACCTGCGGAACTTTTCCTCCTGTGATTTTGCGCCAAACCCTGTCCGAAGTCCGCCGCACCCTCGTGCTGGCCTTTCCGATCATCGTCGGGCACCTGAGCCAGATGCTGATGGGCATCACCGACAGCGTGATGATCGGGCGGTTGGGCGCGGTGCCGTTGGCGGCCTCGGCTTTCGCCGGCGTGTTGTTCACGGTGTCGTTCATCACCGGCATCGGCATCCTCATGTCGGTTTCGGTGCTGGCGGCGCGGGCGCACGGCGCCAAACAGTCGCGGGAATGCGCGGAATACCTGCGTCACGGCATCTGGCTCGGCCTGGGCCTTGCGGTGTTGGGCGCGGGACTGATGTTGGTGGCGGCGCTGCGACTCGATCTTTTCGGCCAACCGGCGGAGGTCGTCGTGGCGGTTGAGCCCTACCTGCAATTGATCGCGGTTTCCTTGTTGCCGACCCTGCTGTTTCAAGTGCTGCGGCAGTTCAGCGAGGCGGTCGGTCACCCGTGGGGGCCGATGGGCATCATGCTCGGCGGCGTGGCGCTGAACGTGGTGCTCAACTGGATTCTGATTTACGGCCACTGCGGGTTTCCCGCGCTGGGGCTGGCCGGGGCGGGCTGGGCGACCCTGATTGCGCGCTGCGTGAGCGCGGCCGGGCTGTGGTTCTGGTTGCGCCGCCGGCCGGAGGTCAGCGCCGAGCGCCCGGGCCGGCACGGCAACCCGCGGTGGTTCGCCCCCATCTCGCGGACGCACCTGCGCGCGATGCTCGGCATCGGCGTGCCGGCGGCGGGACAGCTCCTGTTCGAAGCCGGCGCCTTTGCCATGGCGGCTTTGATGATGGGCTGGATCGGCACCGTGGCGCTGGCCGCGCACCAGATCGCGCTGAGCTGCGCGGCGTGCGTCTACATGGTGCCGCTGGGTCTCTCAATCGCGACTTCGGTGCGCATCGGCCGGGCGGTGGGAGAGGGAAACCTCACGACGTTGCGCCCGATCGGATTTGGTTCGCTGGGCACCGCCGTCGTGTTCGCGCTGGGCTTCACGCTGGTCTTTGCCGTCGCGGGTGAGGGGATCGTGCGCGGCTTTACCCATGAGATCGATGTGGTCGTGTTGGCGGCGCGGCTGCTGGTTATCGCGGCGCTGTTCCAAGTGTTTGACGGTGGCCAAGCCATCGCAGCCGGGGCCTTGCGCGGGCTGGCGGACGTGAAGGTGCCGACCGTGATTGCATTTGTGGCTTACTGGATCGTCGCGCTACCGACCGGCTACTTCCTCGGGGTGCGCGCGGCGAGCCCGATCGGCATCTGGCTGGGCCTCGCCGCCGGCCTCGCCTTTGCCGCCACACTGTTGGCCCGGCGGTTTTACGTGAAGACCGCTCCCGGCAGTTTGTAACGTAATACGTTACAAACGGATCCTGACCGCTGGGCGCTCGGCGAGCGGACTTTTGTAATATAATCCGTTACTTTAGACCGAGGAGGGCGTGAATTTCTTCGGTGGTGAGGCCGGTGATGACGACGCGCTTGGCACGGGAGGAAGTGCCGGTGGCAAGGGTGACGGCGGACTTGGGCAGGCCGAGGGTTTCCGCAAGGAAGCGGCAGAGTTCGGCGTTGGCCTGGCCGTCGACGGGCGGGGCCTTGAAGCGCACTTTCAACGCATTACCCATCCAGCCTACGATCGTGCTGCGCGGGGCGTTGGGCACGGCTTTGATGGGGAGCACGCAGGAGTTCATTGCGAAAACATGACCTCACGCCGAGACGCGGAGGCGCCGAGTATACGAAAAGTTATTCTCTGCGTCTCTGCGTGAGCTCCAAAATCTGATTTACGCCAAGGCCTCGGCCAAGGCGGTGATGACGTCCTGCGCGGGTTCGGTGCCGATGGAGAGGCGGAGCAGGTCGGGGTCGAGCCCGCTGGCGGTGAGCTCGGCGCGGCCGGCCTCGGTGGTGACGAGGTCGTAATGCGCGAGGTAGATGAAGGGGCAAATCAAGGTGGTCTTTATGCCGAAGCTCGGTCCTTTGGGCAGACGCAGGCGGTCGTAGAAGTCGGCGATCGGCTGGCGGACGGTGAACGAGATCATGCTGCCGACGGCTCCGGGGTGGCGCTCGATTTTCTCGTAGTTGGCGCGCGATTTGGGCGAATGCGCCCAAGCGACGCTTCTTACCCCGGGATGCGCCTCGAGCCAGGCGGCGATTAACGGCACGGACGTTTCAATCTGGCGCAGGACCTGACGGGTGTTGCCAATCTCGTGGGCGAGGCGGGAGAGGTCGCGCGGATAAACGGGTTCCAGGCGCGCGGCGATGTCGCGGTGCAGGGCGTCGGCACCGGGGCTGGTCGGGTTGACGACGACCAGGCCGGCGGTGAGGTCACCCTCGCTGGCAGCGTATTTGGTGAGACTGGCGGTGACGACGTCGGCGTGCGGCAGAACGTCGACCGAGTGCACGGAAGAAACGGAAGGATCGACGAGGACGGCGGCCTCGTAGCTGCGCGCGAGCCGGGCAATGGCGGCGAGGTCGGCGGTCTGGAGCAGCGGATTGGTCGGCGCCTCGATGATGAGCCCGGCGATCTGCGAGCCGGATTGGGCGAACAGGAGTTCCAGCGCCGGCAGGTCGAAAACGTTGGGGAAACACACGTAGTCGGCGGGTTGGCGAGCGTGGCGTTTGAGCAGCGCGATGGTGTCGAGGTAGAGCCAGCCGACCTGCACCCAGATGGTGCGGCCGCGCGTGGCTTGGCGCTCGGCGAGGGCGCGGAACGCCGCATAGAGCGCGTTCATGCCGCAGGTGGCCGGGAGGATGTCCTCGACGGTGGTGCCATCAAACAAGGGCTGGAGCTGGCGACGGATCTCGTTGAGCGCGTCGCCCGGAAAATACGCCTCCGAAGCCACGGCGGCGCGGAGGCCGAGCCGGACCAAGCGGTCCTCGGCGGCGCGGGAGGAGAGGAAGCCGCCGGTGTTTTGGAGAAAAGTCTTGGCGGTCTTCGCCAAGTCAGGCGTGTCGGCGTGGCTGACGGCGGCGATGCCGTCGAAGTCATGCACGGCCGCGGCGTCATTGAGTTCCGCGACCAAGGCCCGCGCCATCTGGGCCGAGGACACGAGCCAGAGCCGGTCACCGAGTCCGGCTGATGCGCGGTAGTGGTCGGCCAGCGCGTGGAGAAACGGATGCACGACGAACCGCGGGTAGCCGTTGGTCAGCTGGCGGACGATCTCCGGGTCCTTTTGCTCGTAGCCGTGCACCGCCCGCATCGTCGGCAAGCTGCAGGAAACGGCGTGCGGCGAATTGGGAATGGGTTGCCCCAGCGGGATTGGAACGAAGGCGGACATGGCGGACGAAAGGTCAGCTTCCGGGGCAGCCCGGACCGACGCAATCCCCGGTTTCGTCATCCTGTGTCACCTGGACAATCCGCCCAATGCGTTTCGGCGAGGTGCTTCGTCAGCAATGCCGTTCCGGTTTTACCGAGAAAAAAGTGGCGTCCGTCCGGGCGCTCGAAACACTGGCGCCCCATGAAAATCCTCTCCTGGAACGTCAACGGCGTGCGCGCCGCGCTCGGCAAGGGCCTGCTCGACTGGATGAACGCGAGCGATGCCGACGTGATTTGTCTCCAGGAGGTGAAGGCGTTGCCGGGCGACGTGCAGGGCGTGGCCTGGCCGAAGGGTTACGCGTTGCATTGGAACGCCGCGCAGAAAAAAGGCTACAGCGGCACCGCGCTGTTTACGCGGCGCCAGCCGATCGCCGTTACCGCCGGCATCGGCTCGCCCGAGCATGACGCCGAAGGTCGGGCGCTCACGGCGGAGTTTGATGATTGCTACGTGGTCGGCGTCTACGTGCCCAACGCGCAGCCGGAACTCATGCGGATCGGTTTCCGCCAGGCGTGGGACCGCGCGCTGCTGCAGCACGCGAAGAAATTGGAAAAGAAAAAGCCCGTGGTTTTCTGCGGCGACCTCAACGTGGCGCACGAGGAGATCGATCTCGCGCGGCCGAAGGAGAACGTGGGCAATCCCGGTTTTTCCGACGAAGAACGTGCGGGCTTCCGGGACTTTCTCGCGGCGGGTTACATCGACACCTTCCGCCATTTTGAAAAAGGCGCCGGCCACTACAGCTGGTGGACCTACCGGGCGAATGCGCGCGCCAACAACGTGGGGTGGCGCATCGACTACTGCATGGCCTCCGCGGCGCTCAAGCCGCGGCTGAAACGCGCCTGGATCGAGGCGCAGGTGCATGGCAGCGACCATTGTCCGGTCGGATTGGAATTGAAGTAATGACGAAACCGAAAGCTCCCTCACCCGCGCCGACGACCTCCGAATGGGTCCGGCGCGGACGGTCCAAAATTCACGGCGGCGGACTTTACGCGGCCAAGGCCATTCCCAAAGGCACGCGCGTGATCGAATACGTCGGCGAGCGCATCTCCAAGGCCGAGGCCCTGCGACGCGAAGAGCAGCGGATTGCGGCGCGGGCGCAAGGTCAGGACGGCTGCGTGTATGTGTTTGAGTTGAACCAGCGCATCGACCTCGACGGCGACGTGAGCTGGAACACCGCACGCTTGGCGAACCACTCCTGCGACGGCAATTGCGAGACGGATGTGATCCGCGGCAAGGTCTGGATCATCGCTGTGCGCGACATCGCGGAAGGGGAGGAGATCACCTACGACTACGGGTTCGATTTCAAGGACTGGCACTTGCACCCCTGCCTGTGCGGATCGGAGAAGTGCGTCGGCTACATCGTGCACAGCCTGCACCGGTGGCGCGTGCGCCGGGCGCTCAAGACCCAGCGGGTGAAAATACAGTGGTGGTTCTTTCGGTGATTGATAACTTAACCAAGGGCGCTGCTGGTCAAGCTATCCAAAATATGAACCTCATGTTTGATTTTGACGAGCGTGCTGGTTTGGAACAGGTTGCCTTATTGCCTTAATCGCTATGTCTTTAGTCCCGCCTATACGAACATCAGCGCCAACAATTTCGCGTCGTGGGTTAAATCCAGTTTTTCTCGGACTCGGATTTGTTTTCATTGCTGCTCTAAGCTTTTTTGTTGGCTCAGAATTCTCTTCAGAGATTGATGATTTTAAATTACAGCAAGTGGAAGAGCTTGAGGATCGGCTCTCATTATCTGAGCAAGCAAGAAAACAACTGATGGAAAAGATCGCTAGGCAAGAACGAGATGAACAAGTTTCTAATGCTTCAGATATATCGACAAAGAAATTGATTAAAACGTTAGAGACTGAAAATCAGACCCTCTCGAAAGAGATTGAATTCCTTAAAACTTTGGTTTCGGGAGATGTTCGAAAACTCGCAGTGACAAAGGCGGAATTTATTGAAACTGATTCTGGAAAAATCACGTATGCCATTACTTTGTCTAAATTGGCAGAGGATTCGATCAGGGTAGAGGGATATCTCACT